>CACZUL010000030.1 GCA_902784285.1 uncultured Pseudomonadota bacterium
TGCGTTTTTTGTTGGTAAAATGCCTATGTTTTATATTGGATATTTATATGTTCAGAAAATTGTGGAAAAAATTTTGGAAACCTATTTTGGGTTTCTCGGGTTTTCAATGGATTGTTGCCGCCATTATGGCCGCAATAATGTGGTTCATATATTTTACCAGCCGTAAGCAAGTTATAAACTATCAAACATTTAAGAAATTTCGGCACAAACCCGCAATATTCGTTTTTTGGCACGGGCGCAGTTTGATGTTGTCGCCAATTGTGTGTTTGGGCGGTATGAAATCCTATGCCATTGCATCACGGCACAAAGATGGTAAAATGATGGCAAAATTACAACATTTGTTCGGTTTGCGCGCAATTTATGGCAGTTCGCATAATGGTGGTATTTCGGTCCTGCGTGAAGGTGTGCGCGCGTTGCGACGCGGCGATCATTCTTTGTGCATTTCGCCCGATGGGCCGGGTGGACCGTCGCTGCGTGTGCAAGAGGGCGCATTGTATTTTGCAAAAATGACCGGGGCGCCGATTATTCCGGTGTGCTTTTCGGCGCGGCATGTTTGGATTCAAAATCGTTGGGACCGGTATATGTTGGTGTATCCGTTTACCAAGATAAAATGTTTGGTTGGTGAACCAATATACATAGATTCAAAAATTTCACATGAAGAATTTGAATCTAAGCGTCGGGAATTAGAAAATATTATGGTTAAACAATTACGCGATTTGGATTCTGAATTTAACCACTATGTTGTGGAACAGGATTTGAATACATCGGAATTTAAACGCGCAAAACGCGAAGGCCGGGAACCAAAACTTACCAAAAGGTACAGATAATATGAAAACACCGTGGTGGTTTTTACATAAAACTCCGTTGGCATTTTTGTTATTGCCGGTTGCATTTGTGTACTATATATTTTCGCGCATTGTATATTCGTGGCGCAAAATGTTTCCATATCGGTCGCGCCGGAAAATCGTTTGTGTCGGTGGATTGTTCGCTGGTGGGGTTGGTAAAACACCAATTGTGCGTGTGATTGCAAATCGGTTGGATGCCCCCGTGGTTATGCGCGGATATAAACGCAGTGCGAAAACTGGTAATATCGGGGACGAGGCAACAATGTTAATGCACGACGGAATCGCGGTTCATGTCGGGCATCGTAAAAGTAATATAATGTTATTGAACCGTCAGAAAAATGAAAATGGCCCAATTTTAATGGATGATGGTTTACAAAATCCGTCTATTGCAAAAGATATTTCGATTGTTGTTATTGATGAAAGTCTGGGCTTTGGAAACAGGTTTCTTTTGCCGGCGGGGCCGCTGCGCGAACCGGCGGGGCATGCCAAACGTGCCGATGCGATAATTGTTATAAAACGCGAAGGCGCAAAACGAAAGTTTAAGTTGCCTGATGGGGTTCCCGTGTTTTATGCAACAAACAAAAATATTATGCCGGCGGGACGTTTCGACCGGATTGTCGCGTTCGCAGGAATTGGATATCCAAAAAAATTCTTTCGTGCGTTGCCAAATGTCGTGGCGCGCCGTGCGTTTGGCGACCACTATCAATATACCGATAAAGATATTGAAGATTTGTTAAATTTGGCCAAGCGCAAAAATGCAAAACTTCTTACAACAGAAAAAGATTGGGTGCGGTTACCAGAATATGCGCGTGATAAAATAAAATTTGTGAAATTAGAAACCGTTTTGGATGAAAAATTCTTTGATTGGTTAAAGGAGAAATTAGATGCCGACAATAAAAAAGTCTGTTGAGTTTTCTGGGGTCGGGATTCATTCTGGGTTGCCTGTGCGCATGGTTGTTAAACCATCAAAACGGCATGGAATATTTTTTAGACGTGTTGATTTAGGTAAAAATTTGATTTCCGCAAAATTTGATAATGTTGGCGATACAAAAATGCGCAATACCACGGTTGGTGATATAAACGCGGCGCATGTGAAAACAATTGAACATTTTATGGCGGCGATGTTTATGGCCGGCATCGACAGCGCGATTGTCGAAATAGACGGACCGGAAACCCCAATTTTAGACGGAAGTGCAATCGAATTTTATAAAACAATATCTGGGGCGGGTGTAACAGGCGGAAAAATGAAACGCATTGTGGTTCGGCGGCCTGTATATGTTAGTGCGCGCGAAGTATTTCAGTCTTTGCCGTTTATGTTGCGTGCAAAAATTTGGTTTATGAATTTATTGTCAGGATGCACAACAGATGGGTTTGTGAAATTAACACCATCCGAGAAAAAATCTTTGAATATATCGGCAACATTGGTGTATCGCGAGAAAATTATTGGATATCAGAATTTTTCTTATTCGTATGACGGAACAAAAAAATCAGTCCAAGATTTTGTTAAAAATATCGCACGCGCACGAACATTTGGAAAATATTCTGAATGGGAATACCTTAAAAAACACGGCATGGCGCGTGGGGCAAATGAAAATAATGTCATCGCATTGAACAGTAATGGTGATGGAACATTAAATAAAACTTTCTGGCCTGATGAATTTGTGCGGCATAAGATAATAGATGCCATTGGTGATATGTTCACATCCAGCGGGTTTATTATTGGAAATCTGGAATCATATAAGGGCAGTCATGCAATGAATAACATGGTGCTTAAAAAATTGTTCAGTAATCCAGATAATTATGATATAATAGATGCATAAAATTTATAAAAAGGAAGGAAAATGAAAAAATATTTGATGATGTTTTTGTCTGCAATCGTGCTGTATGGATGTGGCGGATATATCAAAAATGAAAACGGCAGTGAGTATATAAAACAATTGGATGGTGAACCAATTGGTTGTACTTTCTTGTATAAATTGGAATCAGAAGTTTCGGTCTATGACCAGGCGGATGCACGCCGGTATCTGGAAAATCGTATAGCAGACCAGGCGCGCCCAGGTAATGCGTATTGGATTGTTAGTGAAAGAACACGTCCAAACGAATGGGTTATCTTTGGACCGGAACGCGCATTTGTTTTGGCGGCAAATGTTTATGATTGCCCAAATTTAAGAACTGTGCGGACTGCACGGTCTGATTCTCCAATGCCGGAATATGAATTAAAACCGTGTCGTGGAGTATCTTTTAATGGTGTTAATGATGGCCGGTGTTACCAATAAAAATTTAAAAAATACAAAAAATTAAAAACCGTTATGAAAATAACGGTTTTTTACACTGGAATTGAATAGCGGTTTTATGTTATAATCTATCACAAGTGGTGTGAGAGAGAAAATTTGTCTGGACAATATGTACATATTAAAAGAAAAAAATATGCGGCGGGTTTGCTGTGGCAACCGTTGGTTGCTGGGTTCACACCCCGTGCGTATGCTTATAAACTTTCCCGCGGAATAGATAGACGATTAAATAAGTATATATCATACAATGATATGATAGGATTGGGTGCGCGTGTTAATGGGCACCGTTCAGGAATGTCGTCTGTGGCAGTGGAAATAGTTGATGCTTTGCCGGGTTATGCATCTATGTTGTCTGCATTTGCAGTTGATAATAAGTTTGTGTTGGTCGCGGTTAGAAATGGCGTAATAATTTATGATTTGCTGTTTGATTCCGAAGCGGATGCGCGTGAAAAATATGCAGAATTGGCCGAAATACCTGATTGGAACGCTTTGTTTGCACCTGCGGCATGGGGAATGCCACGTGCAGTGGAACGCGATTTGACAGATTTAATTTCGGGTTCTTCACATGGTGTTCTGCGTTCAATAAGTCGTTTGGGAACAGGATTAATATCTTTTATTTTGCTGTTTTTGTTCGCGCTGCAGTTCTTGTATATTTTCCGTGAACCAATAAATGAAATGTTTTCCGCAAAACCACAAATAGCACAGCAAAACCCTGAACTGGTTGCGGAATATAAACGCCAAATAGAAGAAAAAAACAAGGAATTAGACAAAGAATTTAATATGCGTCAGCCCGTGCCAGTTGAACCGTTGGTTATGCCTTTTGATTCGTTACCAAGTCCGGCAGAGCGCGCAGATTTATGTTATCGCGCAATTGGGTTTTTGATGCAACCTGTAACAGGATGGAATCAGACTGTTTCGGAATGTGGCGAAACACATGCGTTTGCAACATTTAAGCGGTCTTTTGGGACATTGGACGATTTTTATTCAATGGCTGCAAATATTATGCCGGGCGTGTTTGTCCAAGAAATAAGCGATGATGAAATATTGGTGCGCGCCAAATTGCCAGAACGTGTGGTGGCACCTTCGCATGAAACACGCGATTCAGACGAAATAGTACGTGAGTTAACAAGTCGTTTCCAGGCGATAAATCTGGATGCAAATATGACGGTTGTGGTTGATGCTGTTTCAAACGAAACACAATCTGTAGAATTATACGTTGTTGAAATATCGGCAGAATCTAAATTGGTACCAAGCCAATTTATGCTGATATTTGACGATTTTAGTGGCGTATATATGACCAAGGCGGCGTGGAACGTTGCAAGAAGAACATGGAACTATGAGGTGATAATCTATGCAAAATAAAATATTTAAATTTTTACTTGTTCATGTGTGTTTAATATTCGGATTAACATTTGCTTGTCGCGCGGACACAGTATTCGAAAATGTCGAAGATGTTATTGAAGAGGTTAATACAGATGCCGCCGCAAATGAAGAATTTTCTGCAGATGCTATTGAAGATTATCAAGTGGAAGGTTCTTTGTTTCAGCAAATTACAGATTTAGAACAAGAAAAAGTTCTGATGCAGTTGGAAAAAGAACGTGCTCAATTGAACCTGGATTTGGACCGATTGGCCGCAGAAAAAATAAAATTGCATATGGAAATTGATACACTGTCGGGTCGTGCCGAACAGCAACAGCAAGAATTTGAAACCGAGCGCGCACGTTTAGAGGCCGAAGCCAAACGTTTGGAAATGGAAAAAGAAGCCTTGGTTAATAAACCCCAAGATTTCCAAAAACAACAAACATCGCAATCTTTTGTCGCCGAACAACCAAAAGATATGGATATAGAAAAAAACTATAAGTTGTTAAATGTATTTGGTGTCGGATCCCAGTTGCAGGCAACTGTTCAAGATTTATCAAACGGACAAAACAAACGTTTAAGTGTTGGGAAACAATTAGATGGTTATACGGTAAAATCTATATCTTTGGATGAAGGTGTCGTGTTTATAAAAGACGGTGAAATTCAAACATTAAATGTTGGTAACAAAAGTTAGTTTTGGCGTATAAAATGAAAGCAAATAAAAAAAACATATTAAATAATACCGAAAATTCCGAAAAACCCTCTGTACCGGCAGGTTTAGAGCATGCGGATAATAAAGATATTATAGAATATTTATTTACAGAAAATAATCATTTGCTGACCGCGCCTGGCGGAGAATTTGAATTATCAAAAGAAACACAAGGTTTATTGGCGTACTTTTCGGGTGGATGTCTTATAATTTCCCGTACACACAGGTATGATGGTCGTGTACTTGCGTTTATGGATTTGTTGCGCAAAAAAAATCGGCCTATGCGTGTCCCGTTTTATTCTGATTTAGGTTTGGTTTCTGCGATATATAAGCATTATGAAAATGAATTGGGAACAGTCAGTCGTTCGCGCATAGATTTTAATAATCAAATGCAAAAGGACTTTGTCGATATTGTTGCCAAGGCCGCTGCGCAAAAAGTTTCTGATATTCATATCGAGGTTGCAGACCAAACAACAATATATTTCCGTATAGATGGCAGTATGCAACCTGTTCTTGAATTTAATTCTGGGTGGGGCGAATCTTTTGTTCGTGCGGCATTTGCTTCTGCTGATATTTCAAATGCTAACTATGCACAAAATGAATATCAATCTGCACAAAAAGATGGTCGTACCCCGTTACGCGGAACTAAAGATTTATATCTGCCCCAAGGCGTGCTTAGTATAAGAATGCAATTTAACCCGATTGCATTTGGGTCGCGTTATGTCGTTATGCGATTGTTATACGATAACCCATCGGAAAGTATCACAACAGAGCAGGAATTTGGAGATTATGAACAAACATTGTTGCGCAGACTGCGTTCGTATCCAACAGGCTTGGTCATTGTTGCCGGTCCAACCAGTTCAGGTAAATCAACGACTTTGGTTCGGAATATGGTTTTAATGTTGAAAGAGCATAATTATGAAATAAACCTTATAACAGTCGAAGATCCAGTCGAACAAAAAATATTTGGCGCACATCAAATTCCGGTTGTTAATACCGCCAGCGAAGAACAGCGCGAGGCTGAATATACCGAGGCATTGGCCGCGGCATTGCGCAGCGACCCTGATACATTGATGGTTGGTGAAATAAGAACTTTGGCCGCCGCGCAACTTACGGTCAAGGGCGCTTTGTCTGGTCATAATGTTTGGACTACACTGCATGCTAATTCCGCGATGGCCGCATTGGTGCGATTGTTGGATATGGGGGTCGAGGCGTTCAAGTTGAAAGAAGAAACGATGATGCGTGGACTTATTTCTATGCGTTTGTTTAAAAGATTATGTCCACATTGTCGCGAAAAATTGATAGACCATCCGGAATATCCTGAATATAAACGCGTGAAAGAAGCATTTGGCGAACTGGGGCTGAACCAGGTTTATGTTCGGGGGGGCGGATGCGATGAATGCAATGGAACCGGAACATTTGGTCGTATCAAGGCCGGTGAAATAATTATAACTAACAGCGAATTTTTACAATTGGCATTGTCTGGTAATACAGATGCCGCGGTTAAATATTGGTTGGAAGAAATGGATGGCCGAACATTAAAAGAATCTGCATGTTCTTTGATGTTGCATGGTATAATCGGTGTTGATGAATTAGAACGCTGGGTCGGGTTGTTAGACAGACCGGGGGTCTATTAGTCATGACAAAACTTGAAATATTTTATGCCAAAATGGTTTGTCGTTTAAGCAACGACAAACGTATTGCAATTTGGCGTAAATTGGTTTCTTTGTTGAAAAATGATTTTACATTGGTAAACGCATTGAACCGGTTACAGATGATAGAATCGCGCGGTGGTGCAAAACCAAATGAACCGTTTGCAATATGTATGCGTGAATGGGAAAAAAACCTGGAACGAGGAATGAGTTTTTCCGAGGCAACACGTGGTTGGATTCCTGCAGAAGAAACATTGTTATTAACATCTGGAAATATGTCCAGTTTGGTTGTGGCATTGGAAAATGTTGGACGCATAATTGTCGCAAATAAAAGAATAGGAAGCGCGGTTTTTAGTGCGATTGCGTACCCAACACTGTTATTGGTTTTGGTTTTTGCCATTATTATTATGGTCGGATTATATTTGGTTCCGCCACTTTCGGCGGTTGCCGGCGATAATATGGTTTGGTCTGGTGGGGCAGCATCACTTATATGGTTGTCAAATTTGGCCGGAAAATATTGGCAGGCTTTTTCCATTTGTTTTATTGTATTCATGATTTTTGTTTGGTGGTCTTTGCCACGTTTTGCGGGGCGGTTGCGCGTTATGTTTGATGGTTTACCACCATGGAATATATACAAGATTCGTTTATCGGTCGGTTGGATGATGTCTCTTTCTGCGATGGTGGCCGCCGGGGTAACAATACCAGATGCGATGCGTATGTTGGCGGATAATTCTAATAGATATTTGCGACATATTTTAGAAGAAGCATTGCATTACATTGCAAATGGCGATAACCTTGGAGATGCGTTGCAAAATACAGGTATGAAATTTCCAAACGAAGAACTGATTGGTGATTTGACAATATATGCCGATATGAATGATTTTGATGAAAACCTTACCCAGATTTCAAATGACTATTTGGAAAATTCTGTTAAAAGAATTGAAGCATTGGCCGAAACATTGAATACGGTTGGAATATTGTTAATATCCGCAGTTATTGCGTGGGTCGTTTTGGGCACATTCCAAATGCAAGACCAAATTACGGCATTTTTGAGTTAGTGATTAGTGTCAGTTGATAGTGGTTAGTAGTTTTTGGAATAGTTTATAATTCCAGAAGTTGCTGACTACTATTCACTGACACTCGCCACTTCTATACCATAAACGGCAGGTTTTCCAGTGTACCTTCGGCCACACGCAGGTTTACGTCAATCATCATAAATACGCAATCTGGACTTGCATTGGCCAAGTCAGGATGGAATATATGATTTGATAACAAGTGGCTGGTATTAACCGAGATTTTTGTAATAAGATGATCATCATCCAAAAGAGTGTAAATCGGACCTTCGCCACGCGGAACATTTTGGCCAATTTCGTGTTCGTTTTGTGGGCAACGCAGACCATCAAACAATGTTTTTATCCGATTATCAATGTCTGAACGCGGAACCCCGATAATTTCTGGATGCAACATTTGAATATCTAATTCCGCAATCAACTTTAGTTTTGGGGTAATAATTGGGTTCCAATCTATACCGCCTACATGACGGGTTGTGATTGGACTTTTGCTGGCATTCGGCAACATATATTGTGTCAAATTATTCCATGGTTGATGCTCTACCAATTTCTTTAATTGCGGGTGAAATTGCATGCGGATTTCGGAAATATGCTGGGCCCGCTTTTTTGGGTTGATTAAAATTTCGCCAAAATACAATAGCTTAAACTTCATTTTCTTTCACCATTTTGTTTTAAAATATATTCTTGGAACACCGATAAACCCATTGGGTGAAGCAGTAATGTACCAGATTTGTTTTTGATAACAACATCTGTTTTATGGTTGTGGACTATGACTTTAGTTTGTTTGAACCGCATATCTCGCATAGCTTTTTCAATGATTTCTTTGGGCAATCCAAGTTTATTGACCAATTTTGTAGCCGATAAAAAGTCGTCTTTTGTAAAGTTTTTTGTTTCTGGACCTTTTATTTCGGGCAATCGTTTTTTGTCTTGTTTTGTTGCAAAAACATCATGTATTCGCATATTTTTCTCCTTTTTCTTTGACAATTATAGCATAATTTGCTATGTTTTTGGTACAAAAAAAGAAAGGATTTTTATATGTCGGTAAATAATGAATATACGGGTGACTCCATTAAGGTTTTAAAAGGGCTGGAAGCGGTTAAAAAGCGTCCCGGAATGTATATCGGGGATGTCGGCGAAGGCGGGTCTGGTTTGCACCATATGATTTATGAAGTTGTTAACAATTCTATTGACGAAGCGATGGCGGGTTATGCCGACACGGTCTATGTTTCGTTGAACCCAGACGGCAGTGCAACTATACGCGATAATGGTCGTGGTATGCCATTTGATATTAACCATGAAACAGGTCGCAGTGCATTGGAACTTATTATGTGTGAATTGCATGCCGGTGGTAAATTTGATAACGAGGGTAACGGCGCGTATAAGGTTTCCGGTGGTCTGCACGGGGTTGGTGTGTCAGTTGTGAACGCGCTTTCCACTTGGTTAGAGGTCAAGGTTTGGCGTGGGGACAAGCAAGCAGAAATGAAGTTTGCCGATGGTGTGCCGACAATGGATTTGAAAATTTCTGAAAACACCACTGGGCGCGAACATGGGACTGAGGTTACTTTCTTGCCATCACCAGATACATTTGCATCGATTGAATTTAATTTCGATGTTTTGGAAAATTGGCTACGAGAGCAATCTTATCTGAACGCAAATGTTCGTATTATCTTGGAAGACCTGCGTGGGGGCGAGAAAAAAGAACGCGAATTCCATTCAACTGACGGTTTGTCCGGGTTCGCAACATATTTGGATAAGTCCAAAGAATTGTTAAATCGCGACCCAATCCAGATGATAAAGAAAATTGATGATTCCTATATTGAAATTGTTCTGCAATGGACAACGGCATATACTGAAACATCATTGTGCTTTACAAATAATATTCCAAATCGTGATGGTGGGACTCATTTGGCGGGTTTCCGTGCGGGCCTTACGCGTGCGATTAACAAATATATATCTGAACATAATACGAAAAAAGACATCAACCTTTCGGGTGAAGATTTCCGCGAAGGTTTAACCAGTATTATTAGCGTCAAGATTCCAGACCCAAAATTTGGTTCGCAAACCAAAGACAAATTGGTGTCCAGCGAAGTTCGCCCGATTGTAGAAAATACTACATCTGAATTATTGTATCAGTATTTAGAAGAAAATCCGGCAACCGCGAAACTGATTGTGGACAAGATTCTAGAAGCCGCCACCGCGCGTGAAGCCGCCCGCAAGGCGCGTGAACTTTCGCGTAAAAAATCAGGACCAGAACTTGGAGGATTGCCGGGTAAACTGGCGGGATGCAGTGAACGCGACCCGGCAAAATGCGAACTGTTTATCGTCGAAGGGGATTCCGCTGGCGGTACCGCAAAGCAGGGCCGTGACCGTAA
>CACZUL010000031.1 GCA_902784285.1 uncultured Pseudomonadota bacterium
GCCGGGTCGAATTGTTTTGTGTCCGGGTCCTTTAATTTGCCTTCGGCATCGACCCATATGTTTGTGTTTGCCGGCACGACCAAATTTATTTTGTCCAGGTTTGCCGCAATATTTTCCGGGGCCAATCCGCCACTGTATCCCATTTTATGATTGTCCATAACAGGTGTACGCCATGCCTTAGGCAATTTCCCTTGTCCGCCAGATGCATCAAACAGCATTGAAAATTCCGTGCCTGTGGCATCCAGTTTTTTTAATCGCCGGCGTTGCCGCGGAGTATATTGGAAAATAAATTCTATATCGGGGTATGCCCGAATAATATCGGCAACTTTATTCGCCCAGAACTGAAAACCGTCTTTACCGCCGTTTATGTTTATTTGAACACGCCCAATGACAGGCGTCCCATTATCGCGTCGCATATCCCACATTTGTTTAATTTCATACGGAATATGGCCACGACAGATTTCTGTTCGCCATTCGCTGTTCACATGCATGGCCAGGTTGATATCGTTAACGCGTGATGTGTGCATCAATGTTTCAAACCAAACATATCGTGGCATCCAACCCGAAAATTTTGACGGGTGTGCTTGAATTGCAAATTCCGCCATTGGATACCGTTTGCCCAGGTTTATAATATCGTCTATTTCGTTATATTCACGCATATCACTGCAAGTAATTTTTTCTATGTTCATTTGTTTGCCTCACTTATTCTTAATTGTCCGCATGCAGACCCTATATCGTTTCCGCGTTCACGGCGTATACGCGCGTGAATACCTGCTTTGATTAAAATATCTTGGAATCGATGGACCGCGTTGTTTGATGGCGATGAAAATTCGCGTTCAGATACCGCATTCCATGGAATCAAATTCACCATACAATTTTTACCCCGCACGATTTCAACCAATTGTTCCGCGCATTCAGGTGTCGCATTTAAAAGATTTCCATCCTTGTCGCCCAACAAAATGTATTCAATCATTAATTGCCGATTGTGCAGGTCTGTAAACCGCCACGCCGCATCCATAATTTCGGCAATAGAATATTTGTTTGCGATTGGCATAATCTTTTTGCGCAATTCATCATTTGGGGCGTGTAATGATATAGCCAGATTTATTGGTCGTCCCCATGTAATAAGTTCGTTTATACCCGGCACAATTCCACATGTTGAAACCGTAATGCGCCGCCAACCAATTCCCATATCACGATTTGCGCGTTCAATAAAACCGATAACATTTTGCGTATTCTGTAACGGTTCGCCCGTACCCATAACGACAATATGCGAAACATCATTATTGTTTGCGTCGCCGTTTGGTTTAATAGGTTTATCGTTTTGATTTGCCCCGCGCAATTCCCATTGGGCAACCAAGATTTGTGCAAAAATTTCATTCACGGTCAAATTGCGTTTAAGCCCAAGCAGTGTGCTTGCGCAGAATTTGCAACCCATTGCGCAACCGGCCTGGGAACTGACGCACACGCTGTTGCCATAACTGGTACGCATTAAAACGCATTCTATGCGTTCGTTGTCGTTTAATTCCAAAAGAAATTTTGTTGTTTGCCCGTCCGATGATTGTAATTTTTTTATCACACGCACCGGCAGTGTTTGCGCAACCGCGTCCAAATCGCGCCGCAATGTTTCAGGAATATTTTTCATAGATGCAAAATCAGGTGCCCCCCGTGCCATCCAATCTGAAATCTGTTTAGCACGAAACCGTGGTTGCCCCATATCGGTTATAAATTTCTCAAGTTCTGCATTTGTTAAATCAAAAAGAATCGTTTTTGTCATAATTTATATCTGTCGTCATTTATAATCACAACCGCACGCCGGCGCAGTTGTTTTAATTGTTGATCGGCAATAAACATAGATTGTTTATACACCGCGTTTTGCTTAATTATATCGTCCAATTTTCCATATTCAGATGTTTTCTTGGATTGACATATCAAAAACACAGACCCATTAGATGGTTTTGACCAAGTTAGGGTCGGCAATCCCGCAATTTGTTCGCGCACATCGGCAGACAATTCATATTGTTTCGCGGTAAATTTTTGGGGTGCGCCGCCCAACCGTTCTGCCATATCAATTGCGGCATCACAATTTTTGGGTTTAGTTAATTTTGCCACGATATCGGCCGGCACATCGACCAATCGCACCAATGTCATTTCCAAAGGTAATCCATGTTCGCGTTCCAACGAGGCGCGTTCCGTGGCAACATCTTCGCGTGAAACATCAACAGTTGGAACAATTGTTCGGGCGATTATAACTTGCCACGCCATGTTTGCCTGGATTGCGCTGCGCGCCATTTCACGTTCAGACGCAGATAAATCGCCCAGGTTCATTTTCTTTAATTCCGCATCGGCATCTTTTTCTGTTGGTTTAACACCAAAGTTCGCCGCATATTTTAATTTTACACTGTCGTCTATAATATTCTGTAATGCAACGCGGCGATTATCGGTCGATGTTTTACCCTGGCGTGCCATAAGTTTTGTTCGGGCAGTTATATCTGTATCTGTAATTGGTTTGCCATCAACCGTTGCGACCACGGTTGCGGCATTTGCCGAACTAAACAAAGATAAACTGATTATAATTAAAAATATTTTTTTCATATTTCATCCTTCCTTTTAATAATGTTTACCATCAACACTTATTCCAAATCTAAATTGGAAAGTTGTTGTTCCTTGGTAATCTTCTTTAACTGCGTTATCACGGCGATATCCGAAACTTAAATAGTAACACGGATGTTCGTAATACAGTGCGCCATTATGCTGTTGAAACATTTCGTTCGTTGCGTTATAGATTGCGTTCCAACGCACCGACCAACGATTAGTTATTTGTATACCAATTCCACCCGCAAATTCATGTATTGTTTCGGCCTGGGTTTGGGCATCATAGAACTGTCTGGACCAAATATGCCCAATGTTTATAAAGTTTCGTGGCGACCCCAAAACAAAATTTGTTTCTGTATGACGCAGTGCAAGGTTTTCTTGGGCCAACCGAAAGCGCGTATATATGTTTAACCATTCCATATTGTTATATCCAACGCGGGCGACATAGTCAGATTGTCCATTACGGAATCCGCTGTTGGGGTCTGTGTCTTCGCGTTTGGTAAAATCGTAACTTTGTCCAACAAATGCCTCAATTGTTTTCCCATTAGAATCGAATGCGGACCAACGCATACCATAGTCAGCAAATGTACCATTTTCCCACAAATCCAATCCAGAAAAACGATTGTTTGAAAATAATGTCGCATCCGAGAGCAAAGCACCAACAGAATCATTATCTGTGGCAAATTGACTTTTTCTTGTATGTTGCATTACGGTTAAACGGGCGCGCGGTTCTATGACCTGGGTCCAAGATGTTGAAGGTCGGAACAAAGGCAACCCCCATTCAAGATACCCACTTGGTAAAAATCGGTTCTTAATGCCAGAATATATTTCACCATCAATCATTTCGGCATTATTAAAATTATAAATGTCATATCGTGTGGCGACACTGGCCGTCAAACGATTACCGCCCCATATTGTCCAAGGTGATGTTACACGTGCTTCGCCAATAACACGTTGGGTTGATACACCATCACCAGATATGCCCAAAATATCGCCCATAAATGTCGCATATGTTGCAGCAAACATAGGTGCCGTTTGATATACACCACGAATGTTTGGCAAAATATTACCATCTGGTACAGAATATCTGCGTGTAGATTGACGTAATTCTTGGAATATATGTGCGTCTGCGATCACATAGCCCGACTGCCCAAAAATTTCAACTTTACCGCCAGAATCTAAATACGGCTGTTCATTATAGAAACCGTATTTCTGTAAATATGTTTTGTCGGATGCGCGTTCCAAGAAAACCGTTGCCCGTGCGTTTTCACCCAATTCAATAATATCATCATTGAATATATGCCAACGATTTTCGCCTTCGCGATTATGGGTAAACGAACCACGTGTTCTGAATTCTGAATGGGGCGCGTTAAGACGGTGTTCCAATTGAAACAAAGGATTTTCACGTGTCAAATATGATAGAGTTATTGTTGCATCGTGCGTATCAGAAATATATGCATAAAAAGGAATATTTATTTGTGTCCCCATTTTATTTGTAGATTCTAAATTCGGGGTCAAAAAACCAGTTTTATGTTTTACACCTGGGTCTGGCATATCAAAATAAGGCAACCATAAAATCGGAAAATCATATGTCCAAAACACCATGTTATAAAATGCCAACATACGAGAATCCAAATTGTGTTTAACCTTTTTTGCGGTTATTTCCCATGCTTCACCGTAAGCATCACAATTTTTACACGCAGTAAATGTTGCATCGCGTGCGATGGTTATATCGCCATCGCGTGTTATATTATCAGATGCCAAATATACATGTTTCCCAAGCGATATTTGAATATCGTTTCCAGATAAATTTTTACCATTTTTTGTTAAATAAGAATCTGTTAAGGTCATTTTTTGACCAGAACGGTTTGATATTTCTGTTTTTCCCGTTGTTTTGATTGTTTCAGATTTAAAGTCATATTCGATTTTATCTGCCTTAATAGTTTTTGGGGCATTTAAATCAATATCAATGGCAAAAGATGCCACAGGAAAAAAAAGCGTTAAAAATGCCAAACCAAATTTCATCACTTTCTGACCAACAATATGATTGTTATACCAAGTAACACAATTTGTCCCACACCCAACAGAATCAAATCGGTCTGTGTGGCCAGCATGCTGGATAAAGACATAAATGAAGCCATAACAACGGACATTGCCAAAACCGCAAATGCCGGTGCAAAACTTGTCCTGCGGCGCAACAGCGATGAACGCAACAATATTGTTAAGCATATCACCGCCAAAACAAGATTCATTATTGGCCCCAAAATTCTATTGCATAACTCTGATATAACAGTTTTATATTGTTTGGGGGTTAAATTAGCAGACATGGATTTTATCAATTCGCGTGTTGATAATCTGCGTGCCTTGAATGCGGCGCCACCACTTTTTTCTGAAACGCTTAAATCCATATCAAAACTGTCAAATGTTCCGATAACATTTCCATTACCTTGGGCCTGGAGCGAACCATCCGTCATAACAATAGAAAGCCCACGCATAGTTGTTACCAATTTCCCATTGCGCGCAAATATAGTAACCTGGGATTTATTATCGCGTGTATCTGATAACATAACCTGATTTAAATCGTGTCCTGATACTTTATCAACGTATACTACCAATCCATGGGACATTTCTGTAAATGCCGCTTCCTGTAATTTAAGATGCGCCAAACCATATCGCAAATTCCATTGTGTGTCATAGAAATTTGCCTGGGTCGCCGGTACAATCCAGATATTTAAAACAAGGTGGGCAATTGTTAAAATGCCGGCCAATGTTATTGCCGGTCGTGCAATGCGTGCCGGAGACACGCCCGAAGACGCCATAACAACAACCTCGTTATCGCCAATCATTTTGTTATATACAAATAATATCGCGATAAAAGTTACAAATGGCACAATAATCGATATGATAAAAGGTACCATCATAACAGTTAATCCCAAAAAGTTTGATAGTTTGACACCATAATTCATAAGGAATTTTATCATAGACATAATCTGGACCATCCAGGCCAGTCCAGTTAAAATAAGTAACAGCATTATAAAAATCCCAACCAGCTGTTTTGTAAAATATTTATCTATGGTTTTCATAACTGATTCCAGTATAGAATTCAAAAGCACGACCGTCAAATATATTTAGCAAATATTATGTAAAAAAAGGTTGATTTTCATCGATTCGGTGTTATAATCAACGTGTTCTTAAAAGATAAGTTTTAAGGGCGGGGTTGAAAGACCCCGCCCTTATAGATAAACCAAGACATAAATACCAAGGGAGAAAACGCAAATGTCTTTTGTTTCTATGCCACGTCAGGATTTGTTATTGGCCATTGATTCTTTGGCCGCCGAAAAACAAATTGATCGTGAAACGGTCTTTACTTCACTTGAAGCGGCGATTGCCAAAATTGCTAAACATAAATATGGTGAAGAATTTAATATTGTTGCGAACATTGATCGTAAAAATGGTGCAATATATGTAAAACGTTTGTTTGATGTGATTGAATCACCTGAATCTGTCGGTGAAGAATATAACCCATCAACAATGTTAACCGTAGACCAGGCAAAAAAATATTCTAAGAATCCGGTTGTTGGCGATGTTGTAGAAGATCCTTTGCCAGAACCTGAGTTTGGACGTATGGCATTTCAAACGGCGCGTCAAATTATGACTGCCCGTGTGCGTGATGCTGAAAAAGGTCGCCAATACGAAGAATTCAAAGACAGTATTGGTGATATTGTTAACGGTGTTGTAAAACGTATTGAATTTGGTAACGTCTTTGTTGATATCAACGGCAAGGCCGAAGGCTATATTAAAAATACAGAACTTATCCCGGGTGAACGTTTGGCGGTTGGGGACCGTGTTCGTGCTTTGATTATGGATGTCGCGCGTTCAAATTCGGGACCACAAATCTTCTTGACCCGCACACACCCATTGTTTATGGAAAAATTGTTTGTCCAAGAAGTTCCAGAAATTTACGAAGGTATTATTAAAATTAAATCTGTATCTCGTGCGCCGGGTTCACACGCAAAAATTGCTGTTGAAACGGCCGACCCATCTATAGATGCGGTTGGTATGACCGTTGGTATCAAGGGAACACGTATTCAACCGGTTATCAATGAATGCCACGGTGAAAAAATCGATGTTATTTTGTATTCCGAAGATCCTGCTGTGTTCATTGTTAATGCAATGCAACCGGCCAAGGTCGCAAAAATCATCGTTGATGAAGATACACGCAGCGCGGTTGTCGTTGTGAACGAAGATCAACAATCTTTGGCAATTGGTCGTCGTGGTCAAAATGTTCGCTTGGCATCTCAATTGACCGGGTGGAATATTGATGTTGTGAACGAGGCCGAAGAACAAGAACGTCGTGCCAAGGAAGTAAAAGAAAAAACAGAATTGTTTATCAAGGGATTAGATGTCGATGAAATGATTGCTCACTTGTTGGTGTCCGAAGGATTCCGTACAATCGAAGAAATCGCTTTTGTTGAATTGAAAGAATTGGAATCTATCGAAGGTTTCAATACCGAACTTGCGGTCGAATTACAAAATCGTGCCAAGGCATATTTGACCAAAGTCGAACAAGATTATTTCGAAACCGGACACAAATTGGGTATGAGTGATGATTTGTTGCGCTTTGATTTTATCAAACGTCCAATCATTATGAAACTTGGCGAAGCCGGTATCAAGACATTATCTGATTTGGCCGATTTGGCATCCGATGAATTGGTCGAAATACTGGGTGAAGAAACGATGAGTGCGCGTCTTGCAGGTCGTGTAATTATGAAGGCCCGTGAAATCGCATTCGGTATCACACAATCAGAAGAAGAACAATAATAAAAACCAAAGGTTGAAATATGGCAACACTGACACTGGGAAAATCTGTAACACTGGGCGCGGTGCAAAGCAAAAAGGGTGATTCCGTTTTTGTTGAACGTCGCCGTCGTGTTGTTGCCCCCGGCAGCAACGAATTGCGTGAAGAACCCGTTGCTCCGGTTCAACCGCGTAATAACCCGGCGGATGAAAAATTGCGCGCGGTGTTAGAGGCGGCGCATGCTCGTGAAGAAGAACGCAAAAAGCGCGAGGCTGAAGAGGCCGCGGCCCGTGCCGCGCGTGAAGCCGAGATTGCTCGTGAAACCAGAGAGTATGAACAGGTTAAAGAGCAATTGGCCGCACGTGAAAATACCGTAGTCGAAGAAGAACCAGAAACGATAGCCGAAGTTGCAAAGCCACGTCAAAATCAGTCTTTTAAAAAGAATCAAACACGGCGCAATGATGTCGATGATGGCGAAGATGCCCCGATGAATTCACGCCGTAATTCTAAATTTGGTGGGGGCAAAAAAGAATTCACAAAAACAGGTAAAATATCGTTGCACGATATTGTTATGGGTGATGAGGATGACGAAGATTCAATCGGTATTCGTGGTGCCAATCGTCGCCGGTCCGAGGCGTCTTTGAAACGTTTCCGTGAAAAAGCACGCGCAATGTTCAACGCCCCACAAAAGGTCGCACACGAGGTTACATTGGGCGACACAATTGTTGTCAAAGATTTGGCGGCTGCGATGGCTGAAAAGGTCGGCAATGTTATCAAAAAATTGATGGAAATGGGTATGATGGTTTCTCAAAACCAATCTATCGATGCCGATACGGCGGAAATCATTGCCGGTGAATTTGGGGCAACTGTGAAACGTGTCGAGGTTAAACCATATGCTGATCAAATTGAACGTGCACCAAATCCAGAAAATTTGAAACCGCGCGCACCGATTGTAACTGTGGTCGGACATGTTGACCATGGTAAAACATCATTACTGGACGCGTTTCGTAACGCAAATGTTGTCGCAGGCGAGGCCGGTGGTATCACCCAACACATTTCTTCATACGAGGTTAAGACGAAATCTGGTGCGGTAATTACCTTCTTGGATACACCGGGACATGAAACATTTACGGCTATGCGTGCGCGTGGTGCGCAAATGGCAGATATTGTTGTGTTGGTGGTTGCGGCAAACGATTCTATTATGCCTCAAACCATCGAAGCGATAAATCACATTCGTGCGGCCAAAGTTCCGTTTATTGTCGCAATCAATAAAATCGATTTACCAGAGGCGAATCCGCAACGCGTTAAAACAGATTTGTTACAACAAGAAGTCCAGGTTGAAGAAATGGGCGGCGATGTTCAATGTGTTGAAATTTCCGCCAAACAAAAAATCGGCCTTGATAAATTGGAAGAAGCAATTTTACTTCAGGCCGAAATGATGGATTTAAAGGCGGACCCAGATATGCCGGCCGTTGCCACGGTGGTAGAGGCGAAAATGGAGCGTGGTCTGGGTGCGGTTGCAACCGTCATTATTCGCCAAGGCACATTAAAGATTGGCGATGTGTTCGTTGTTGGTGAAACATTTGGCCGTGTTCGTGGTTTGATTATGTCGAACGGTGAACGCGTGAAAATGGTAAAACCGGCACAACCTGTAATGGTGTTGGGATTGGATTCTGTGCCGGCCGCCGGCGACCAATTAAATGTTATGGAAACCGAGGCGCAATGCCGCGAAGTTGCCGCATATCGCATACAACGTGCACGCGACAAGGCAAACGCGGTTAAACGTTCTTCATTGGAAGAATTGTTTGCCCGTCAAACATCGGATGATAAAAAATTGACTTTACCGATTGTTTTGCGTGCCGATGTCCAAGGCAGTGTCGAGGCAATAACAGATATGTTGCGTGGAATTAAAACTGACAAGGCGTCTGTTGATATATTGTCTGCCGGTGTTGGTCAAATTACCGAAGGTGATGTGCGTTTGGCAATTGCATCGGGTGCGGTAATTATCGCGTTTAATGTTCGTGCTGATTCTGCGGTTCGCGATATGGCGCGTTCAGGTGGGGTCGATATTCGTTATCACAGTGTGGTTTATCGCATTACCGATGAAGTCAAAGAAATCTTATCTGGTAAATTGGCACCTGAAAAGAAGGAAAACTTTATTGGGTATGCGGATGTTATCGCATTGTTCACGGTTGGCAAGGGCACGCGTGTTGCCGGTTGCCGTATGACCGAAGGCACAATTAAGAAAGATGCATTTGTGCGCCTGTTGCGTGA
>CACZUL010000032.1 GCA_902784285.1 uncultured Pseudomonadota bacterium
ATGTTCGGAACAGATAACCGCTGAAAGCATCTAAGCGGGAAGCTGGTCGCAAGATAAGATATCCCCATGAGTTCAGTTCTAGACTAGGACATTGATAGGCCGTATGTGTAAGCCCTGTGAGGGGTTCAGCTTAACGGTACTAATCGAACCATTGACTTTTTATCTTATCGTTTGACTTGTTCAAACGATATGCTTGAAGAGAACGTTGAAGTTGATTCATTATGGTGTTCGCTGGATTTATTCTGGTGATTATAGAGCGGGAGTCACCCTCTGTTCCATTCCGAACCAGACAGGGAAACCCCGTATCGCCGATGGTACTTTGGCTTAAGCCACGGAAGAGTAGGTCGTCGCCAGAATAAATTCAGTACGATATAAAAACCGAGATTTACCGCCCATGTGGCGGTTTTTTAAACCGTTAAGGAAAAGAAAGATGAAGAAATGGTTTCAATTTACAACATCCGGATTACACAGAATAATAATTTCTGTGGAGCAAACTGAACGTGGCGTCGAAACCAAACGGTACAGTTCATTAAGTGAAATGCCAGAGGGTGTTCGTATTGAATATATAACAGATTCCATATCTAATGAACAAAAACCGCTGTCGGTGGATGAAATTGCCGCCGTGCGTCGTGAATTGCGGTTTATTATAGCAAACGGTTTCCGCACAAATACACGATAAAAACTATATTATTTCCCTGCCGCAATAGCGGCATTTTTTGCGTTTTTGATTTTTTATGTTATAATCTAATCCATGATTACAGAAAAATTTTATAAATTAAAAGAGCTTTTACTTAAGGCAAAAATTAAAAAGATTCTAACTAAAATGGATGGTATGTTTCGTCATGCCATAGGGCCTGGCGATCGTCGTGAGTATATGATGAAAAAGGGCATTACCGATCGCGATTGGCATTTTTCACTGACCGCGGATGATATTATAAAGAACAAAATTCCGGCAAATGTTATGGGTTGTACGGGACGTGCAAAGTTATTTTGTAAATTGGCGGCGGATGCGGGGTTACCATGTTTTGCAGTTTGCACTGCATACGAACCCGATTGGAACGACGCGCGCGGCGGTAAAGAACACACGATTAGTGGACATCAAGTCATAGCAGTTGAAATTGATGGTAAATTATGTATGTTTGACCCAGGAAAACCAAAATTGGAATTTATAGATACCGATGTAGTTGTTGGTAATTTGGTTGATTTTGGTTTTCGTGATATGCCAGGACGGTATTTGATAACCGCGATTATGTCTCCGGAAGAATATGCCAAAATAAACACATATCAAAAACTGCGTAATGTCTATGCCAGTGGCGATATGAATAATCCAGAATTTACGATTGTTCCCAGGAAAAATAAAGTTTTATTTCAAGATATGCCGAACCGTCGGTGAATATGAGCGTTTTTTTATTGATATTTTTGCCGGGTGTGTTAGTTTTATGTTGAAAGAGGTTTACAAATGGCAAATACAATCGCAGATATCAACCAGTTTGCACGCTATACGTTTAATCAACATAAGCACGGTATAAAAAGCCGAATATTGGGTGCGGACAATCGTGAGTATGCATTACATGTACCACAGACATCGCAGGATATATATTTTTTGCCCGATACCAATCAAATTCTGTTTTCCGATGGGCAACGTTATGATATGGATGATGAAACAAAGCGTATTGTAAAGAAATATATTCGTGTGCGTCGCATACGTGATGGTGTATTGCTGTTAATGGTGACGGGCGCCGCCGGCGCGGTAATGGCCGCGATTGCCATTTATCCAACCGAACGCAAAAATATGGAAATAAAAGAAAAAGTCAGTGCATACGAAAAAACTTTGCCGGGTTATTTAGAACAAAAGCAGAAAGTAGAACATTTCGCAGACAGTTTACGACGTGCAAAATAAAAAAGGATTTCAAATGTTGGTACGATTTATTCGGTATTCTGTTCATAAAATTCTTGTATTGCAAACGGATGCAAATAACAAAGTGCACGCCACAACATATAATTCCAGTTCGGATTTACCCGAAGATTTGCGTACCAAATATTTTGCACAAATAACCGCCGAACGTATGAACCTAAGAAGAATAAAACGGTCCAGATAACAAAACCGCCAGCAATGGCGGTTTAATTTATTTTTTTATTTATAAAGATTGACAATGTTAATATTTGTGCTATATTTTTGTTGTGAGATAAAAAGGAGTGAATATGAGTCGGCAAAAATGGCATCTTGATGATTTTATTTATTGCGGGGCTTGGTTTGCGTTGTTTGGCGCCTGGTGGTGTTTGGGGATGTGTTCGTCATCCGCGTTAAAGGACAGCAAGAATACCGCGGATACTCCGCGTTTAAAATCAACGAATGCACAAAACCAGATTTATACGGCGTCAACACCACAGGAATTATCGCGCATAATGCAATTATATGGTCGTTTCAATAAACAAAAAACCGCACAATTTGGCGTCTTTGCGCGTTATAACAAAATTAACAATATGGGAAAATAAAAATGAGAAAAGAAGGAGCATAAAAATGCAGCCTCGTTATAAGATACAGATTTTCTATAAAAATCACGCTTGGGTCGCAAATATTCTCGATAGATCTAAACCAATCTTCGAAATAAAAGCCACAAATAAAAAGGATGCTTCTAGGGAAGTTTATACGCGTTTGGCGGATATTTTGATAGAAGAATTGGAGATTGCTGGTGTAAAAGATTTAGAAGATGAATGGAGAGCAGATTTAGAAGATGAATGGAGAGCTTAAAATGAAGAAAGTTGCTTATTTTATTATGTTTTTACTTACAGTTTTCGTATTTTATGGAATGGGTATGATATTATCGGTGACGCGGCATACGGATGCCTTGGTGCGCTTATAATTGGTGGAATGTTTGTTGGTTTGGTATGGTTTCTTGTTAATGATGTAATTAATTATAACAAGGACAAAAAAGCAAAAAAAATAGAACAATATAATTCTTTAGAAGTGCAGAAATATAATGCAGATACTCTTGAATTATTTTTTAATAATCCAAAGGTCAAGACCGAATTTGACAAGGCATTAAAAAAGAATGTTTACGATGGTAAAATGCATGTGTTTGGACAAAGTGGCGATACAATACGGATTAAATTTGATGATAAACGTTTTCAGCGCCAATTTGAAAAACAATGGAATAAATACCGTGGCTATAAATTAGGCAACATAAATTCTAAAAAAGTATGTAATGCTAAAAGCTAAAACTTATTTCTTGACAATGTGTGGTTTTGTGCTACGCTTTCGGAGTGAATAAAAACAAAAGGAATAAATATGAAAAAAATATTGTTTGCATCTATTATTGCGATGGTGGCGACTGTGGCAAATGCTGATTATCGCACTGTTTATACAAATAATTGTGATCCGGCATCAATGCATGCTTTATTGGAACGCGAAGTAGATGCGCATCGTGCCGTTATTACAGAAGTTATCTGTAAGGCAGAACGCAGTGTTGTGGAACCTGTTATGGTTTCTGAGCCTGTGTATGCGCCGGTTTATGCCGAACCGATGTATGATTTGTCCAATATACCGGTCGTTGATTGTGTGCCGTATCCGACTGCTTGCGAATATTGCGGCGGACGTTATTAAAAAATATATTTTCCGTAACATTTGTTATGCAAAATATTTGGCATTTCAAATGTTGCGGAATTTTTTTGCCCTTGCAAAGATAAAAGCACGTGTTATTATTCACAATAAATCAATTGATATGAAAATATATTCCGAAAAAGTTTTTTACCTTATTGGTGGGCCAAATGGTTCGGGCAAGACAACACTTGCGCGTGAGTTGATTGGTGATCATCCAGAAATATCTTTTTTAAATGCAGATGATATTCAGCGCGAAAATAATGTTACTGCGGGTCGTGCGGGAATAATGTTGTTGGATAAAATGGAAGAAATTTTTTCGTCCCATGCCTCATTTGCGTTTGAAACTACATTGTCGGGTCGGTTGCATAATAAATTTATCAAACGTGCCCGCGCAGACGGTTATAAAATTGTGTTTTTATATGTAATTTTGTCTTCGGTGGAACAGAATTTGGCGCGTGTGCGTCAACGTGTTGCGCTTGGTGGGCACGATGTTCCAGAATCGACTATTCGTCGTCGTTATAATAAAAGTCTTTTGAATTTTGAACCTGTTGCAAATTTGGCTGACCAATGGGAACTTTACTATAATGGGGACAAGAATTATGAATTATTAGCACGTGGTGTTCATGACCAAGTTGATGTGGTAAATAATCCAAAATATTCCACATTTGTCGAACGGCGCGCGAAGATATTATCTGACCATTTGTTAAACTTGGCGCAACGCGGTGCGGCCCAGGCGCGCGATATCGCCCTAAGTGCCGGTGTGCCGGTCGTATCGGTTCAACGATAATTTCGTGTTAATCAACATCTAAATACATCAAATATTTTCCATTATTTTTCTCTTGCGCCCGATTCGCATTTTGTTCTATGATGAAGTAAGGAAGGAAAGGAACATGAAACAAAAATTAGTTTCTGGATTGGGAATTTTATTGGTTTTGCCGGCATTTGCGGGCGCACGTTTGCCCGTGGTAAACACTGCCAAAACGGCTGTTTCTGCGCGTGCACAATATGGTATGCCGGTCCCGGTTGTTACAAATAATTCAAATGTTCAATCGGTGGCGGTTGAAAATACTGCGCGTACGGCAACAAATAAAAAGCGTGTGGTCGCACGAACTGCAAAATCTAAATCTACATCGGCAAAAAATGTCTCGGTTGATACCGGGGAAAAAATCGCGGCAAACAATGAGTACTTGGTTCCAAACCGCCCTAGTTCTGATTTGTGGGCGAAAAGTGATATGCCATTGCGCATGCCACGCGCAAATGAATTTTCTGTGATTACATCTAATGATTCATTGCCCGAAGAATATATTTCTGAAACATCAACCGTGAATGATTTGGCGGATTTATCGGCAAAAACATCTTCGTTGGATTCGCAAATTGCACGTTTAATGGATTTGCAACAACGCGCAGATGCATCGATTAAGGTGCAACGCAAAGCGCACAATGTTCAAAAAGAAAAAATTGCGTATGCGCCGGAATCTGATGTATTGCCGGAAATGCATGAGAATAATTCTGTGCCACAAAATGTTATTAAATCTTATGTCGCCGATAATGCCAATGACGGCGTGCATGTCGCGCGTGTTGTTGTTCCGCGTGATGATTTAATTGGCAGTGATGTTGTGCGTCGTGCTGTCAAGAAAGATAATGAAACACGAATTCAAGAAGTACGCGAAGATATGACGAAAATGTCGCCGGCGGAATTGCGACGCGCGTTTCGTAAAACTTTCTTGTCTGAGAATAAACACCTGTCTACATATCCCATAGATGATAGATTTGATGTGGCAAGTGATATTGGCGTATTTTCCGAAGGGTTTACATCGGCGCGCGATTTATCCGAAGATTCAGAAAAAATAAGACCGTTGGAAATTAAAATAGGGTTTAAAAATTCTGATTCGGCATTATCGCGTGATAATTACAATTTGTTATCAGAATATGCCGGTGTGGTTGTCGCAAATCCGAAGCGCGCGATTCAGGTTGCTATTCCTGTTGGTGTAACCAAAACATCCGATGGTCGTAAATTGGCGGCGCGCCGTTTGGCAATAATTGAACAAGTTTTGCGTGATACCGGTGTTTCCGAACAGCGCATTGTTCCGGTATTATCGCAACGCGATGAAGAAGGTTTTGTTCTGCGTATAATTTCAAACGAACAATTTGAAACACTTACAAAACAAAAACGTAATATGTTTGGTGATACTGTGGGGTCTAAAACCTATAAAAGTATGAGTTGGTAATTGTCCATTATTTCAAAAGTTGTTGAATTTTTATTTCCACCGGCGTGTCCAATATGTGGCGCGCCGGTTCAAATACATGGTGAACTGTGCGGGGATTGTTGGTCGTGTTTTGATTGGATTGATGGACCACATTGTGCGCGTTGTGGGTACCCGTTTCCTGATGATTACGAGCCTGATTCAAATGCAATGTGTCCGTTATGTGCTTCGGGTAAAAATGATTTAGACTATGTTCGCGCCGCGTGCATATATGACGATATGTCGCGTTCGGTTATGTTGCCGTTTAAACACGGTGGTCGCATAAAGTTCGCGCGTTTTATGTCGCGTGCAATGATTTGGGCTTTGCGAGATGTTGATATTAAACCAGATTTAATTATGCCGGTGCCATTGGCAAATCGCCGTCTGTTTCAGCGTGGTTATAACCAGGCAACATTACTGGCGCGTGAAATTGCGCGTGTGTACGGCGCGCCGATTGACTTTGACAGTGTGCACCGTAAATATCGTCCGAATATGGGGCACAAAACGCACGCGCAACGGCAAGAGCATATTCGTGGCGTGTTTAATGTTGTGAACCCAGAACGCATCAAAGGTAAAAAGATTTTATTGGTTGACGATGTTATGACATCGGGGGCAACATTTGATGAATTGGCACGGGTTTTGCGCCGTTCAGGCGCAGAAGAAATCTATGGCGTGGTATTTTGTCGCGTCGTTCGGGCAGAATAATTGTAATATCAAATCTTTTATGATAAAATTATCTTCAAATTACAGGAGGTATCATGAATCGTGTAATCAAATTCAAAACAAAAAATGGGAAAAATATCACAATCCGCCGTTTGCGTGATACAGATTATGTGGCCGTTACAAAATATTTTAAAGAATTTCAAAAAGGGCCTGGTGCCAAGTGGACATGGTGGTACCCGACCAGACCTTTGAAAACCCAGGAACAAATGACACGCGCATGGGCGGATGAAAATCAATTCTTTGTAGCGGCGTTTGATAGAGATAAGGTTGTTGGGGTTGCCAGTGCGCACAAAAAGCAGGTTGATAATCCATGGGCGGGACGTATGGCAACCACGGGCACAACACTGTTAGAAAAATATACATCAAATGGAATAGGCACAAAGTTTAAACAGATTGTTGAAAAATGGGCACGTGATAATAATGTCCACAAATTGCAGGCAGAGGTTCGACATAAAAATGTCCGCTCTTTGGGAAATTTAATGAAACAAGGTTACGAAATTGTTGGTATCATGCGTGATACGGCATTTATAGATGGTGAGTGGCAACACGAATATATTCTAGAAAAGATACTAGAAGAATAGTATTATCCGTTACTAATTCATTATAACATAGATGCTTGAAATTCATTTTCTATTTGATATTATTCAATGAAAATAACCAAGGATAAGTAAAATGAAGATAGAACTGGGTAAAAATATAGCGGCGCGTGATATTGAAACGCGTATCCAAGAATTTTGGGATTCAAACGATTTTTGGAATAACGATGTAAATTCGTCCAAGAAATCATTTTGCATGATGATGCCCCCACCAAATGTTACTGGAAATATGCATATGGGGCATGCGTTGGATAATGTGTTGGCCGATATTATATGTCGTTATAAACGTATGGCGGGTTATGACGTGTTGTGGCAACCGGGAACGGACCATGCGGCGATTGCAACCCAGTTGTTGGTTGAACGTGATTTATCAAAACGCGGTATAAATCCGCACAGTTTATCTTTGAAAGAAAAATTAGATGCGGCATGGAAATGGAAAGCGGAAAAGGGAGGACAAATTTTAAGCCAGTTGCATGTACTTGGTGTGACACCAACATGGAAACGCGAACGATTTACAATGGATGAGGGATTGTCGCATGCGGTCACAAAACTGTTTGTAAAAATGTATAACGAAGGTCTGATTTATCGTGATAAACGCCTGGTGAATTGGTGCCCGCGTCAACAAACATCTGTATCCGATTTGGAAATTGAAACACGTGAAGAACACGGCAAGTTTTATTATTTCAATTATCCGCTCGTGGGTGGGGGCTTTATTGAAATTGCAACAACGCGTCCAGAAACGCTGTTTGGAGACCAGGCAATTGCAATTCACCCAGAAAACGCAAAGTTAAAACACTTAATTGGTAAAAAAGCAATCATTCCATTAACTGATATTGAAATTCCAATTATTGGCGATATTCATGCGGACCCAGAAAAGGGAACCGGGGCGGTGAAAATCACTCCGGCACATGACTTTGACGATTGGGAGGTTGGTTTGCGCCATAATTTGAAACCCGTATGTATTTTAACGCCGGACGCAAAATTAATAAGCGAATTGCCTGTGCCGGAAAAATATTGGGGTATGGACCGGTATGAGGCGCGCAAGGCGGTTGTTGAAGATATTGAAGCCGCCGGCCTGATGACCAAGATAGAAGATAAAATTATTCCAACACCATATTCTGAACGTGGCGGTGTGCCAGTTGAACCCATGTTAACAACACAATGGTTTGTTGATGCGAAAAAATTGGCCGTGCCGGTAATCAAAGCAGTAGAAGAGGGTAAAATTAAATTCATCCCGGAACATCGTTATAATTTGTTTATGTCTTGGATGAATAATATTCGCCCATGGACAATTTCACGTCAGTTATGGTGGGGACATCATATACCGGCATGGTATGACGAAGAAGGTAATGTATATGTCGCCGCAACCGAAGAAGATGCTGTTAAACAATCTGGGGGTAAAAAATTAACCCAAGACCCAGATACATTGGATACATGGTTTTCGTCTGGTTTGTGGCCATTTTCGACATTGGGGTGGCCAGATGAAACGCCGGAATTGAAACGCTATTACCCAACCGATTACTTGTGTACCGGGGCGGATATTATATTCTTTTGGGTTGCGCGTATGATAATGATGGCTATGTACACAATGGGCGAAGTCCCATTCAAAACAGTATATCTGCATGGATTGGTTGTTGATAAAAATGGCAAGAAAATGTCTAAATCTAAAGGCAATGGAACCGATCCAGAAGAGCCGATTAATAAGTTTGGTGTTGATGCGTTGCGCTATTGGTTTGCAACTGCGCCAATTGGGACAAATATGCCGTATATTGAAGATGAAGTTAAACGTGGTTCTAAATTACTTACCAAATTGTGGAATGTTGCACGATTCACACTTGGTAATCTTGAAGATTTTGACCCGGCGGGCGAAATGCCGGCGGTTAGTTCGCGACCAATAGAAGATCGTTGGGTTTTGTTTGAATTGAATAAAACTGTCGCTGAGGTTCGCAAGAATCTTGATAGATATGACACGGTGAATGCGCGTGCGGCAATTGACACTTTCTTTTGGGACGTACTGTGCGACCAATATATCGAGTTTATAAAAGATCGTTTCTGGTCGCCGGAAAAATATGGGGCAGAATCTAAAATCGCGGCGCAATGGACATTGTGGACTGTATTGCGTGCCATAATCGGTTTGTACGCGCCATTTATCCCGTTCCTGACTGAGGAATTGTGGCAAAAGGTATACCAACCCTATGAAGGTGGCAAAACGCTGCACCTGACCGATTATCCGTCTGTAATGCCAGAATATGATACAGATGTTGCCGATATGCAATATGCTATCGATACTGTGCATGCGGTTCGTGGTTTGCGCACAGAACGCAAGATTGGTAACGGTGCCAAATTGGAAACGCTTACTGTTTCGCGTGAAGTTCCAGAATCACTGTATGAATTGATTAAATCTGCGGCACGTGCAAATAGCATTGTTGCAGGTGATACGGTTGACTTTGTTGTCGCGCCGGCGGAGGCGAAATAGTATGTCCGATGCGAAATTGGTTATAAAACGTGAATTACAAACCTATCAATGTGATAGATATGGTAATATGCGTCCTGGAATTTTAATGAACGAACTTCAGGGTATGGGCGACACACATGCGGAAATGTTGGGATGTGGGCGCACTTTCATCCACGAAACCAATGTCGCATGGGTGGTAACACATTATTTGGTTGATATTGTGAAAATGCCGCGCAACGGCGAAATGTTAGAGTATTCCACATGGCCGGCATCGCATGATAGTCTGCGCGCGTTGCGTGATTTTGAGATTCGTGGTGAAAATGGTGAGTTACTGGTTCGGGCGACATCGCAATGGGTGCTGTTTGATTTAACGAATCGCCGTCTGGTGCGCATAGATGATTGGGTAAAGCATAATCCGTGGCCGTCAGATATGCCACGCGCCTATGACCGTAAGTTTGAAAAGTTTCCAGGATTCGAATCGGAAAAGACACATACTTTCAAATGTCGGTTTGATGATATAGACGAAAATCAACATATAAATAATGCGGTCTATGCGGTATGGGCAACGGAAAGTGTTGGGTATAAATATCGTGATGCTCACGAATTGTGCGGTTTAGAATTAAACTATAAACATGAAATCGCACCCGATACCCCAGAGGTTTCTATTGATGTCAAAATTGATGGGTTAAAAACATATCATCGTGTTCACACTGATGATAATACCGAAAATGCCCAAATAGTGTGTTATTGGAAAGCAAGGAAATAAAAAATGCCGACATTTTGTCGGCATTTAATTTTTTCAACTTTTTATTGAACCCAAATTGAAGCAAGACTTGAAACAGTCCCAGGATTTGTGGCCGCATTAGGGTCATTATTTGCAACCGGAACAGTTATATAAGATGCCGAAACATTTGCATTTGCATCGGTACCCGTATATGTCAAAACCTTACCGCTTGCAACACCAGATGCAGGTTTGGTTTGTTTGTTTACCAGCGCATCATGAACCGCGTCGCCACTTGGCGCATGCGTTGTATCCGCATCAGTTATGCTTTGTGTCAAGATATTGCTTGCCGCCGAGGATGCTTTGGAATCCACATATGTTTTAACGGTTGCGGCCGTTGGCAGTTTACCTGTTTCACCACTTGCCGCCAATGTTGTATCGGTTGTAGAATCTTTTCCGGCGGCACTGCCCAATGCAACTACTTTATTTGTTGGGGTTTGTGCCGTGCCACCAACCGTAATACCTTCAATAACGTTGGCTTCAGCAGTCGTGCTGATTGTATGGTCGTTAACACTAATCAAACCAGTTCCAGTATATGCCGTCGCCCCAGGTTGATTTGCAACATATGCT
>CACZUL010000033.1 GCA_902784285.1 uncultured Pseudomonadota bacterium
ATGCGCGGGTTTGTCGTGGATACAGGGGCATGGTTCAATGGTAGAACATCGGTCTCCAAAACCGCAGATGAGGGTTCGATTCCTTCTGCCCCTGCCATAGAATATGGGGTGGGTGCACACCAAATGTTAAAAAAATAAAGAAAAATGGTGCGTAAATGAAAAAAATAATGGATTTTATACGTGGTGTCCGGTCGGAATGGTTCAAAATTGTTTGGCCAACCCGTTCCGAAGTGGTACGTGCAACCATTATGATTCTGGTGTTTTCCGGGCTTGCCGCATTGTTCTTCTTTGTCGTGGACAGCATTTTAAACGCACTGGTCGGGTGGATTTTCTAAATACATAAATTTGCCAAAGGGAATGATAATGGAAGATAAAATGCAATGGTTTGTTGTAAATGTTCACACAGGATGCGAAGACAAGGTCGCACGTAACCTGCGCGAACAAATTGATAAACGTCGCCTTAATGCGTACTTTGGCGAAATTTTGGTGCCGACACGCGAAGTGACCGAAATCAAGGCCGGCAAACGCGTCAAAACAGAAAAGAAATTCTTTCCCGGATATATTGTTGTTCAAATGATTATGAATAACGAAACATTTTCGTTGGTAAAATTAATGCCCCAGGTTGTAATGTTCCTGGGCGCGCGCCAAAAACCGGTCGCTGTTACCGAAGAAGAGGCGCGCCGCCTGTTAAAGCAGGTAGAAGAGGGCAGCACTGTGCCGGACGATATGGTATACGAAGTTGGCCAAGAAGTTCATGTTATCGATGGACCATTTGCGAACTTTAATGGTGTTGTGTCCGAAGTTGACAATGTAAAACAAAAAATGACCGTCACGATTTTGGTATTTGGCCGTGAAACCAGTGTTGCACTGGACTTTGAACAGGTCGAACGGGTTTAACCGGGTTTGCCCGGCGGGCGTGTGAGAGGCACGCAAAAAACAAACCGTGGAAGATGCGCCACATCGCACCACGAATCCAAAAACAAAAAGGATGAAAAATGGCAAAAAAAGAACTTAAGGGGATTGTGAAACTTGTCGTCCCCGCAAAACAGGCAAATCCTGCGCCTCCAATCGGACCGGCGTTAGGTGCGGCGGGTGTTAATATCGCCGAATTCTGCAAACAGTTTAATGATAAAACGTCTGATAAAGAACCGGGTATGCCAATTCCGTGCATTATTACCGTTTATACAGACCGCAGTTTCGAATTTATTATGAAATTGCCACCGGTTTCTTACTATATTAAAAAGGCGTTGAAATTGAAAATCGGTTCGCATAAACCGGGTCGTGACTTTGTTGGTACTATCACCAAGGCACAAATCCGGGAAATTGCGGAAAACAAATTGCCGGACTTGAATTGCTCTACCATTGAATCTGCGATGAATATCGTTGCGGGTCAATGCCGTTCAATGGGCGTAAAGGTGGAGGAATAAGCCATGAAAATTACAAAAAGACAAAAAACATGGGCAGATTTAGATACCGCAAAAACATATTCTTTTGCTGATGCAATCGAAGCGTTGCGTCCGTTTACTTCCAAGAAATTCGATGAAACATTGGAAATAGCGGTTCGTTTGTCTATTGACGTAACCAAGGCCGATCAAAATATTCGTGGAATGTTGTCTTTGCCAAATGGCACAGGCAAAAAGGTTCGCGTTGCTGTGTTCACAAATGATAAAGCCGAAGAAGCCAAAAAGGCCGGCGCGGATGTCATTGGGGGCGAAGATTTGATTGAGAAAGTTGCGGCCGGCAACATTGACTTTGACCGCGTTATCGCGACACCTGATATGATGCCGAAAATGTCCAAAGTGGCACGCGTTTTGGGACCGAAAGGTTTAATGCCGAATCCAAAATTGGGAACGGTTACAAACGATGTTGCGGCGGCGGTGGCAAATGCCAAGGCGGGTCAAATCGAATATCGCGCAGAAAAGAACGGTATTATTCATGCAGGCATTGGTAAAATGTCGTTCACAACCGAAAAATTGGTTGAAAATGCAAACGCATTGATTGAACAATTGAAAAAGGTTAAACCGGCATCAACCAAGGGTCAATATATCTTGGGCATTGCGGTTGCAACAACCCAAGGTCCGGGTCTGCATATCGATGCAAAATAATAAATGTGGTTTATGGCGACCGTCATAAACCACAAACAAGATTTCTGTCCGAGACTGATGGTGCAATTAAACGCTTAATTTCCATCATAGACAAAGAAAAATTCTTTGGGACAGGAAATGGTCCCATCCCGGGAAACCGGATGGAAAGTTTAACAAAAGTTGGTTTATATGATTTTCATATGAACCAAGAAGTAAGGGTAAAAAGATGAAACGCGAAGAAAAGTCAAACTTGATTTCAGCGTTGCAGTCGTCCTTGAAAGATGCGAACGGCGTTTTTGTCGTTGAAAATCACGGTCTTACCGTAAAAGAAATGGAAGGTTTGCGCAATGAATTGCGTCCATTGGTTTCGGTTTTCAAAGTTGTCAAAAACCGTTTGATGAAATTGGCATTGCAAGATACCGATTTCGCCGCCGTGTCTGATTTGATGAAACGCCCGACCGCGGTTGCCGTTGCAACCGATGGATTGGCGGTAACCAAGGTTTTGGTTAAATTCGCCGAAGAACATCCAAACCTTACCATCGTTGGTGGTAAAATGGACGCGGGTGTTTTGGGTGTGGACGACATTGTGCAATTATCCAAGCTTCCGTCACTGTTGGAAATTCGTGGTACAATTGCGCGTATCTTGGTCGAACCTGGTTCGCGTCTTGCACGTGTTTCGGCAGAGTATGGAAAAAAGAATCAATAAACATCGGAATCGGTTTCCGATAAAAAGGAGTACAAAATGGCAGACATTCAAAAATTAGTTGAAGAATTGTCAAAATTGACCGTCTTGGAAGCAGTTGAATTGTCCAAGGCATTGGAAGAAACATGGGGCGTTAGCGCGGCCGCTGCGGTGGCTGTTGCTGCGGGCCCTGCGGCCGCTGCTGCCGAAGAAAAGAGCGAATTTGATGTCGTTCTGACCGATATCGGCGCAAACAAATTGGCGGTTATCAAGGCTGTCAAAGATATCACAGGTTTGGGATTGGGTGAAGCCAAAGCTTTGGTTGAATCTGCACCAAAGACCGTGAAAGAAGCCGTTGCAAAAGATGAAGCTGAAAAAATGAAAGCAACCATCGAAGCAGCTGGTGCAAAAGTGGAATTGAAATAATTATTCCAACCCGAACCGGTATGGTTCAAAAAATGTGTCACGATTTCGTGACGCGTCCATGCCCGCCCAATGAGGTAATTCATTAGGGCGGGCAACGGGCGTAAAAAAAGTATACGCAATAGTTTCGTTTGCAAAACGCATAAAAAAAAGGATTAAAACCCATGGCAGTCATCCAGAAACTTAGAAAATCTTTTGGTAAAAGTTTTTTGCAAACTCCGCTTCCTGATTTAATAGAAATTCAATACAATTCCTACAGGGACTTCCTGCAGGCAGATGTCGCCCCACAAAATCGTAAAAATATGGGGGCCGCCGAATTGGAATTCGTTGAATATAATTTGGAAAAACCTGCGTACAATGTAAAAGAATGCCTTGCACGCAAAATGACGTATTCCAGTAAATTGAAATTAAAGCTTAGATTGATTCTGTGGGATGTCGCAGAAGACGGTAAAAAGTCTTTGCGTGATATCAAAGAGCAAGAAATCTTTATGGGCGAAGTGCCACTTATGACCGAACGGGGCAGTTTCATCGCATCTGGTGTTGAACGTGTCATCGTTTCACAGATGCACAGAACCCAAGGTGTTGTGTTCGCAACAACCAAAGAAGCAAAAATTGCTGGTAATCCTATTACGTATACTGCACGTATTATTCCGGATCATGGTTCTTGGATTGATTTTGAAGAATCCAAAGGTATCATCTATGTTCGTATCGACCGTCGTCGTAAAGTTCCGGCGACTGTGTTGTTGCGTTGCTTGCCTTGTGCCGAAGACGAAAAGAAATGGACATCTGAACCGCGTAACACAAAAATCCGCGGAATGTCAGATTCGGAAATCTTGTCCGTCTTTTATAAACGTATACCGTTAAAAACAAACGGCAAGATGTGGGTTGGACAGACATCTGTGTTCGAGGGTCTGGATAAATATCGTTTGAATTATGATTTAATCAACCCAAAAGATAAAAAAGAATTGGCAAACAAGGGCGACCGTTTGAACGCGAAACGTTTGGGCAAGATTGTCGCTGCATCCAAAGAATTTGGTATTTTACCGGATGCATTGGTTGGGGAATATTTGTTCGACCCGATTATGTCTGGCACAGAAGTTATTTATCCTGCTGGTACGGAAATTACCGAAGAAGTTTTGGCCGATATCGAAAAATTGGGTGTCAAAGAAATATCTTTGATTTCAATTGATAACACAACAATTACCGCACATATGCGGAATACATTGGTTGCGGATAAAACAACAAATCGTGAAGAGGCGTTGATTGAAATCTATAACATCATCCGTCCGGGTGAACGCCCAACACTTGAAGCGGCAATCAACCTGTTCCTGCGTCAAGGTTTCGATGCGGCATACTATGATTTGTCGCCGGTTGGTCGTTTCAAAATGAACAAACGTTTGAAAATAGATTCTGGTAAAAAACCAGAAGATGAACGCTTGCTTACCAAGAACGATTTCTTGGCAGTATTGAAAACTTTGACCAACATTATTGACCACAAAGATACAATCGATGATATTGATAATCTGTCAAATCGTCGTGTTCGTACGGTTGGTGAATTGTTGGAACAAAACTTCCGTACCGGTATGGTTCGTATTGAAAGATTGGTGCGCGAAGCATTGTCTTCACCGAACATCGCAACAATGCAACCCCAAGATGTTGTCAATGTAAATCCGTTGATGTCTTTGGTCGCAGAATTCTTGGGAACCAGTCAGTTGTCTCAATTTATGGATGCGTATAATCCGTTGTCTGAATTGGAACACAAACGTCGTATTTCTGCTTTGGGTCCTGGTGGTTTGAACCGTGAACGTGCCGGCATCGATGTCCGCGACGTTCATCCGACACACTATGGTCGTTTGTGTCCAATTAACACACCCGAAGGTGCAAACATTGGTTTGATTAACCACCTTGCGTCATATGCGCGTGTTAATCCATATGGATTTATTGAAACGCCATACTATGTTGTCGAAAAAAGCAAGATTACAGACAAGATGGTCTATTTGACCGCGGACGAAGAATTGGGGCATAAAATTGCCCAGGGTAATACTCCAACAAATGACAAGGGTGTTTTAACCGAAGAATTGGTTACTGCCCGTGTCGATGGTGAATTTACCCGTGTTCCACGTGAAGAAATCGACCTTATTGACGTTGAACCGCGCCAGGTGGTGTCAATTTCCACTGGGTTGATTCCGTTCGTTGAAAACGACGACGCGAACCGTGCTTTGATGGGTTCAAACATGCAACGCCAGGCCGTTCCATTAATGCGTGTTCAAACGCCTTTGGTTGGAACCGGTATTGAACGCGAGGTCGCACGTGATTCCCGCACTGGTAAGGTTGCAAAGCACAGTGGTATTGTTGAATCCGCCGATGCAAAACGTATTGTGGTTAAATGTATGAACAGCCGCAATGTCGTTACCGGTGTTGATATTTATAACTTGGAAAAATATGAACGTTCCAACAATGATACAATTCTGCATCAAAAACCGTTGGTCAAGGCCGGCGACCGTATATCTGCGGGCGACATTATTGCCGATGGTTCTTCGATGAACTATGGTGAATTGGCATTGGGTCGCAACGTGTTGGTGGCGTTTGTGCCATGGCGTGGTTATAACTATGAAGATTCTATCGTTATATCCGAACGCATTTCCCGTGACGATGTTTACACATCTGTAAAGATTGTTGAAAAGGAAATCAAGGTTCGTGATACTCAATTAGGACCTGAAAGTTTGACACGCGATATTCCAAATGTTAGTGAAGAAGCACTAAAGAATTTGGACGAATCCGGTATCATCTATATTGGTGCGCGCGTGAAACAAGGCGATATTTTGGTAGGCCACGTTTCACCGAAATCTGAAACATTATTGACTCCCGAAGAAGCGTTATTGCGCAACATCTTTGGTGAAAAGGCATTGAATGTTAAAGATACATCATTGCGTGTTGGTCCAAACGAAGAAGGTACAGTTATCGGTGTGAATATCTTAACTCGTCATGGTGTTAAGAAAGATGAACGTACCCAGATGATTGAATTGGAAAAGATTGAACAAATCAACAAAGACCGTGATGAAGAAATCTTGATTATGGAAAAAGGTTTCGCAGATCAGATTTTCCAAATCGCCGAAGGTTATACAATCGAGTCTGGCACCGGCAGTTTGAAACCATTTATCGGTAAAAAACTGACAAGCGAAGTTTTCGAAGGTATTAAACCGGTCGATGTTAAAAAATTGGTCGTTAATAACAAAGAAGCCCAGGCCAAAATCGATGAATTGCGTGAACAGCATCTTATCAAACTGAAACAGTTAAATGAAAATGCTGACCGCGAAATCGAAAAGGCGACGGAAAGCAATTCTTTGAATGCCGGTGTATTGAAGGAAGTCAAGGTTTACATCGCGCACAAAATGAAATTGCAACCGGGTGATAAAATGGCGGGTCGTCATGGAAACAAAGGTATTGTATCACGTGTTGTTCCAATCGAAGATATGCCACATATGGAAGATGGAACCCCGGTTGATATCGTGCTGAATCCGTTGGGTGTGCCAAGTCGTATGAACTTTGGTCAGATTTTGGAAACCCACCTTGGTATGGCGGCACGTGCATTGGGTGAACAAATCGGTGCTGTTTTGGACGAGGTGAAACAAAAACGCGCAGTTACCGATGATTTGCGTGCGATTATGGGCAAAATCTATGGTAAAGACATGGCTGAAAAATTGGCCAAGATGACCGATACCGAGGTTCGCGCTCATGCGGCATTATTGCGTGATGGTGTTCCAATGGCAACCCCGACATTTGACGGTGCAACACCCGAAGATGTTCGCAAGATGCTGAAATTGGCAAAGTTGCCGGAAACCGGTCAATTTACACTGTACGATGGTGTAACGGGTGAAAAGTTTGCTCGTCCGGTAACGGTTGGAGTTATGTATATGTTAAAGTTGCACCACTTTGTCGATGAAAAGATTCACGCACGTTCCACTGCAAGTTACTCGTTGGTTACTCAACAGCCATTGTCAGGTAAGGCGCATATGGGTGGTCAACGTTTGGGTGAAATGGAGGTTTGGGCGTTAGAGGCACATGGTGCTGCACACTTACTCCGTGAAATGTTAACGGTGAAATCCGACGATATCGCCGGCCGAAACAAGATGTATGAATCCATCATTTCGGGCAGTGATGATATCCAAACCGGAACACCAGAAGCGTTTAACGTGTTCGTTCGCGAATTGCGTGGATTGGGGTTGGCGATGACGCCGAAAAAGATTGATTAGTGGATAGTGTGAGTGGTTAGTGGTTAGTGAGATTTTCCTGGCCACAACCACCACCCAACACTAACGACCAACTGTGGATGGGACAAGTGGCGAAAGTAAAAAAATTTATCACTAACCACTAACACTAACCACTAACACTAGGTAAGGAGCTTAGAAAAATGGCAAATATGTTGCAAAAGATATTTGGACAAATCGAAACCAGGGAACAATTTGATGCTTTGCGTGTAACCATCGCATCACCCGAAGAAATTCTTTCTTGGTCCCATGGCGAGGTTACCAAGCCAGAAACCATTAACTATCATTCTTTGAAGCCAGAAACAGACGGTTTGTTCTGTCAGAAAATTTTTGGACCGGTCAAAGATTATGAATGCGCATGCGGAAAATACAAAAGAATCAAATTCCGCGGTGTTATTTGCGAACGTTGCGGGGTCGAAGTTGGTTCGTCTTCGGTTCGTCGTGAACGTATGGGACACATTAAATTGGCAATGCCGGTTGCCCACACATGGTTCTTGCGCGAAGGCAAAATTGCAACTTTGTTGAACAACCTTTCGCAAAAAAAGTTGGACCAGGTTATTTCATACGATGCCTATATCGTTATTGAACCGGGATTAACAAATTTGAAACAATACGATGTTATCAGTGAAGATGAATATCGTGCCGCAGTTGAAGAATTCGGTCCCGAAGCGTTCCGTGTTGGTATCGGTGCTGAAGGTGTTCGCAGTATTATCGCAAACCTTGATATGGGCGATGAAAGAACACGTTTGCGTGCGGAATTGGCCGAAACAAAATCTGAAGCAAAACGCAAGGCAATTATTAAACAATTAAAATTGGTCGAAGCATTTTTGGATTCTAAAACAGAACCTGCATGGATGTTACCGGATATTATCCCGGTTATTCCGCCAGATATGCGTCCGTTGGTAACATTGGATGCGGGTCATGTTGCGGCATCTGATTTGAACGATTTGTATCGCCGTGTTATTATCCGCAACAATCGTTTGAAACGTTTCATGGAAATGCACGCACCGGAAATCATCATCCGTAATGAAAAACGTATGTTACAAGAAGCGGTTGATTCTTTGTTCGATAACGAACACAAGGCACGTCCAATGGTTTCTCAAAACCGCAGACCGCTTAAATCTCTGTCCGGTTCATTGCGTGGTAAATCTGGTCGTTTCCGTATGAATTTGTTGGGTAAACGTGTGGATTATTCGGGACGCAGTGTTATTGTGTCTGGTCCGTCCTTGAAGATGCACCAGGTTGGTTTGCCGAAAGCAATGGCATTGGAATTATTTAAGCCATTTGTATTTGCGCGTCTGATGGCGGGCGATTATGCCAACACATTAAAGACTGCACGTAAAATGGTTGAAAACGGTGAAGATATTGTTTGGGAAATCTTGGAAAAGGTTATTCACGAACATCCGGTCTTGTTAAACCGTGCGCCATCTTTGCACAGATTGTCATTATTGGCATTTGAACCGGTCTTGATTGAAGGCAAGGCAATTCGTTTGCACCCGTTGGTATGCAAGGGCTTTAATGCTGACTTTGACGGGGACCAGATGGCTGTACACGTTCCGATTTCATTAGAGGCTCAATTGGAAGCGCGTACATTAATGTTATCAACAAATAACATTTTGTCGCCGGCAAATGGTGAACCTATGACGGTACCATCACAAGACATGGTTTTGGGTATTTACTATATTTCGTTGATAAACGGTGAACATACAGAAAAATCACCGCGTTTCAGTGGTATGGATGAAGTGGAATTGGCATTGGAAAACAAGACAATCACACTGCACACACCAATTGTGGCGCGTATTAACGGTAAAAATTACAAAACAACTGCGGGTCGTATGATTATTGGTCAATTGTTACCAAAATCTGAGAATATGCCATTTGATTTGGTGAACAAAGTTATGGGTCGTGGCGATTTGGAATCTTTGTTGTCTATCACTTATGAACGTTGTGGAGACAAAGCAATGATTCTGCTGGCCGATGCATTAAAGAACACTGGATTTGAACAGGCAGCACGCAGTGGTATTTCTATTGGATTTGATGACGTTGTTATTCCAGAAGAAAAACAAAAGATGATTGCCGATGCTGAAAAGGCTGCTGCAGATATTGAAAATCAATATCAAAACGGTTTGCTGTCATCTGGTGAACGCTATAACAAATTGATTGATATGTGGCAACGCACAACCGACAATTTGGGCAAGATGGCATATGCCGCGCTGGGTCGGTCCACCGGCGACAATTGGAATTCTATCTATATGATGGCTGATTCCAAGGCTCGTGGTTCCAAAAACCAGATTCAACAGTTGGCAGGTATGCGTGGTATGATGCAGAAGCCGGATGGTTCGATTATTGAAGTTCCAATTATTTCAAACTTTAAAGAAGGTTTGACAATGGCGGAATACTTTACATCAACCCACGGTGCGCGTAAAGGTTTGTCCGATACCGCGTTGAAAACTGCCCAGGCAGGTTACTTGACACGTCGTTTGGTTGACTTGGCATTGAACACGGTTATTACCGAACATGATTGTGGCACAAAAGAATTTATTACCGCAAAGCCGGTATATCAAGGCAGTACACTGTCGGTGCCATTGGGTGATGTTGTTTTGGGTCGTACTGCGGCACATGATATTGTTCACCCAATTACCAAAGAAGTTATCGTGCCGGCCGGCGAATTAGTTACCAAGGTTGCCGCACGCAAGATTAACGAATCTGGTCTGCCAAGCGTAGATGTTCGCAGTGTTCTGACATGTTGCAGCGACGGTTTGTGCGCAAAGTGCTATGGTATGGATTTGTCGCGTCAATCTTTGGTTCATGTCGGTGAAGCGGTCGGTGTTGTTGCCGGTCAATCCATTGGTGAACCTGGAACTCAGTTGACATTGCGTACCTTCCACATCGGTGGTATTGCGTCTGGTGGTGCCGAAAGCCACTATATGGAAGTCCCGGTTGCCGGTAAAATTAAACTGTCCGGTGTGAACACAATTAAGAATTCTGCTGGTCGTATTGTGGTTCTGTCGCGTAACGGCAAAATCGCGGTTGTGTCCGACAAAGGCGATGAATTGTTTAGTTGCGGTCTGCCGTATGCTTCTATGTTGATTGTTAATGATGGCGATACGGTTGAAAAGGGTGCCAAGGTCGCAGAATGGGATCCATATTCCAACACAATCATCGCAGAAAAAGATGGTATCGTTCAATTCAATGATTTGGTTGAAAATATTTCTTTCCAAGAAGAAGTTGATGCAACGACTGGTATCGCTTCGCGTAAGGTTATAAATTGGAAAACTAATACCAAGAAAGCGATGCAACCAGCAATTCGTTTGGTGAACGAGAAAGGCGATGTTTTGTCTTTGGGCGGTAAAAAAATCGCTGAATACTTGTTGCCGATACATTCCGTGTTGAATGTCGCAAACGGCGCAACCGTTGCGGCGGGTGATGTTTTGGCACGCATCCCGGTCCAGGCAAAACGTACAGGCGATATTACAGGTGGTTTGCCACGCGTTGAAGAATTGTTAGAGGTTCGTCGTCCGGCAAATCCGGCATTGTTGGCGGAAATTGATGGAACGGTTGAATTGGAAGATGCAAAATCTAAAATCATCGTTCGCATTGAACCTGATGATGGCACTGCGCCGGTTGAATATGCGGTTCCAAAGGGAACAAACCTGTTGGTGCGCAGCGGCGATGTCGTGAAAAAGGCCGATAAATTGGTCGATGGTGATCCGGTTCCACAAGATATCTTGCGCATATTGGGTCAAAAGGCATTGGCGACATTTATGGTCGAACAGATTCAACAAGTTTATCGTCTTCAGGGCGTGTCCATCAACGACAAGCACATTGAAATTTTGATACGTGAAATGACGCGTCGTGTTGAAATCACAGATCCAGGTGATACAGGATTCTTGACAGGCCACGTCGTTGACCGTGTTGATTTCGAAGAAGAAAATGCGCGCGTTGTGCATGATGGTGGCCGTCCTGCGGTCGCATCCCAGGTGTTGGTTGGATTGACACGTGCTTCACTTACCACACGTTCGTTCATTTCTAACGCATCGTTCCAACAAACAACCAAGGTTTTGGTTGATGCGGCAATCAATGGTTCAACCGATAAATTGGTCGGTATAAATGAAAACTTGATTGTTGGTCGTTTGATACCAATTGGTACTGGTGCGTATGTCCGTCGTGTTCGCGAAATTGCCAAGGCCGAAGAAAAGGCAGAAAAATTGGCACGCGAAGGTGGGCAAAATCAACAATTGTTGGATTTGTAAGGATCTAGTGGTTAGTGTCAACCCACTAACCACTATTACTAACCACTAACACTTTGGTTAAAGTTTTTCTTGCAAAAATCCAAGATTATAATAAAATAAACGGAAGAAAATAAAAAAGGATATAGAAATGGCAGTTCCAAGAAGTAAGACAAGCAAGGCACGCAGTGCGCAACGCCGTTCACACGATGGGTTGGCGGTTATGCCATGTGGTGTGTGCAAAAAATGTGGCGAAAAGAAACGTCCGCATCACGTATGCCCGGCATGTGGTGCCAAATAATAACTAACACAATATACCCGCAGATATGGCGCGGTCGCGCCTGTCTGCGTTTTTAATACCGAATATGCAAGAAACCGAAAAAAAAATTATCGCAATTGATGCAATGGGTGGGGACAAAGGCCCCGCCGCGGTTTTGGGCGGCATAAATCAGTTTTTATACCAACACCCAGAATCCAATATTCATTTTCACATATTCGGGGACGAGGCACGCCTGCGCAAACTATTGGCGCGTTATTCGCGTGTTGCGCGTAATTCTACAATTATACATGCGCCCGATGTAATTCGTGGCACAGATAAAATTCGCGATGTTATTCGTCATGCCCAAGACACATCTATGTATATGGCAATCAAAGATGTCCGCGAAGGTAATGCCGCCGCGATTGTCAGTGCGGGAAATACTGGGGTTTTGATGTCGCTTTCTAAACTGGCATTGAAAACAGTTGATGGTATTTCGCGTCCGGCGATAACAACTATGTTGCCGGCCGGTGC
>CACZUL010000034.1 GCA_902784285.1 uncultured Pseudomonadota bacterium
GATATGTCTTTGGTTGGCCCCATTGTGCAGTAAAGGTCAAAGTATTGTCATCATAATTCCAAGCAAATTGGTCGCCGGCACTATACGGATTATTATTACCCGAAAATACCCATCCGCTAAAATCATGACCGATGTTTACACATGTCGTATTATCCAAAACGGTATAATTCGCATCGTATGTGGCATTATTATCTGTAACCGAACTGCCCGTTGCCCCATCACCGCACACATAGGTAACAGTGTACTTTTTTGCTTCGCATGCATCATGAAGCTCGTTTGTCTGATAACCGGTAACACATGCAAATGTGAAATCACAAGCGTTTGCTTCCAATTGTTGACCCGTGTTTTCATCAAAGCACGCGTTTGGATTTTGGGTTTGGTTTACAACACCATTGTTTGGGTTACTGGTCATATCAGGTGTGCATGTTGCATGCGCCGGACACACTGATGCATTCCACGAACATGCCACAGAACAATCCTTGACGCATTGTTGCGGACCGGTTGAACCCGCCGGCGCACTAAATCCATTATCGCATGCTTTACATGTTTTGTCAGAATAAAGGAAATAGTAATTTGCGGGACATGTTTCGACCGGACACCAATTGGGTGCGCTATTTGCCGGTTGATCAGCATATTCACAAACCGTTCCACATGAACCATCACTTTGCAGATATTTTATACCAGGAACATTGAAAGTAATGTATTCACATGCGGTCTGATCTGCGCCCGGACACAATTCATTCGGTTTATAACAAGGTGTAGTGCAGGTCTGGTAACATTGTTCCACAGAACATGCCCCAGCAGCAGATGTTGCCCCAGAACAACTTTTGCCACAATCAGCGACACCTTGGTCATAATTTAATGGTGCCTGCCATATGCCAGCTGCACAATACGATCCGATCGGACATTGAACACATTCTGTTGAATTTGCTGGTAAATAATATCCGCAATCACATTTAATTGGCTGGGTTGCCGGTACATACTGGGCATACCATGTTGTATTTGTGTTTATATTCATGCTCCGAGCAGCAATCGTCAATTTCCCATCTGTGCCGACATACTGTGTCCCATTCGAAGCATTAGAATAATACCCATTAAAATTGTTGTTGGTTAATGTTGGCGCACTAAAATCACATGTTGTGAACACATTGGCGTTTGAATTGATAACCTGCGTTGCGCGGGGATCACAATAATAATTACCGTTGCTGTAATATATGGCGTGGTTGCCACTGCCACCATTTGAATTTAATGTTACGGTATAAACCGCAGGTGCCGCCGCGGTCCATTTTGCATAAATCGTGGTATTTGATGTTATTGCTGTCAATACTTCTTGCGTTCTTAAAAAGTTTCCGTTTGAATTTATAACCTGGATTCCAGAACCATTTGTCCCGGTCCAATATCCCCCAAAATCATAATTGGTTTTGGTTGGAACGGTTGTCATTGAAGAAATTTGCGTTGTTGCCGCTGGATTACTGTACCAATTTGTCGCATATTTAAGGTAAACCGTTGATGGTGCCGGTGAATTCGTCGGGCTTTGGTGATTCAATGTAACGGTAAATACCTTTGGTGTCCATTTGGCATATATTGTAGAATCAGATGTAAATTGCGTATTCGGCCCAATGATATCTTTGTTGCTATTCACGATTCGAACACCTGTACCATTGGTACCCGTGTAATATCCATCAAAATTATACCCCGTCCGTGTAGGAGCCTGATATATTTGTGTTGCGCACGCGGCATTTTCTAATTCAGTATTATTCAAAATATTTGCCAGAAAATAACAATTACCATATCTTTCAAATAGCCCAAAAAAATTACTGGACGCGGCCTGACCACCACTGCCTTCACCATCATTCAGGGTTATTCTATAAAAATTCGGTGCCCAATTAGCATAAATTTGTGTCCCGTTGGCGGTTATCGACATAAGTGCATCTTCGCTTGTCGAGAAATGTCCCTGGGTTGTTACAATCACTATTCCTTGTCCATTTGGTTCGGTATAATATCCACGAAAATGTGAATATGAATTTGCAGGCGGCGTTGGTATGGTATCAATCTCTGATAATGAATAGAATTTACCACCATTGTCTAAATAACCAAATGCGGTTCCCAAATCAAGGGCGCCGGTAAAATTCTCGTATACCAGACCACCGGTCCCACCCTGGTCGTTCAAAGTAAATGTATAATACGGCTCGCCAAATGCAAACCCAAAATTTGCACCAGCCAATATCGCAAAAATCCCGAAAATCCGCAGAAATTTCATTTTTTCTCCCTTTCTTTTATAATCAGTGTAGAAAAAAACAATAACCCAACGCAAGTGAAAAAATTATTTTTTATATGGAATAAAAACAAAACCACGCCGCAGATGCGGCGTGGACGATTTTTCAATTATAATTGAGAAATCAATTGGTGGGTTATGTAGGACTCGAACCCACGACCAAAGCGTTATGAGCGCTCCGCTCTAACCAACTGAGCTAATAACCCAACGGGGGTATTATTATATATTTCTTTTTTACTTGCAAGTAAAAATTAGTGATTATTGTCATAAAATAACCACTGACCACCATCACTAACCACTAATACTTTCCCCTTTATTTTTACCATTTTTTATGCCAAAATGCCCACATGTCCGAAATCGTTCCCATTTTAAGTGCTGAACAGATGGCCGCGTTTAATACTATTGAACGCACGCACTCTAATGTCTTGATTTTGGGCAGTGCCGGAACGGGTAAATCTACATTTGTGAATTATTTGAAATCTGCCACGGCAAAGCGTGTGGTTTGTGCGTGTCCGACTGCGGTTGCGGCGCTGAATATCGGCGGGGCAACAATTCATTCTTTGTTTCAAATTGTCCCGCGTGATTTTATATTTCCGGAATTTTTGGAATTAAAGGCCAAAGTTCGAAATATTTTAACCGCAACCGATATTTTGGTGCTGGACGAGGTTTCTATGATTGCGCCCGATTTAATGGATGCGATGGATATACTGGCGCGCCGCGCAAGAAAAAATGATGCACCTTTTGGTGGAATCCAAATTGTCGCAATTGGCGATTTATTCCAATTGCCACCGGTTATAACACGCGAAGCACGTGGATATTATGCGACGGAATATGGCACCGAACGCGCATATTTCTTTGATAGTCATGTTTATCATCGTGCGGATTTTGTGCGTTTTAATTTTGATTTGGTTTATCGGCAAAGCGATATGGAATTGTTGGAAAAATTAAATGCGCTGCGAATGGGCGATGCTTCATCAGTTACTTTTTTTAATACATGTCGAATTGCGGATGAAACGCGTCGAGCAAATTCTGTTTTGATAACACCTTTTCGTGCGGTGGCAGAACGCATAAATGCGGAACGATTGGCGGAAATTCCGGCGGAACCGGTAAACTATGTTGGGGAATTGTCTGGAAACTTTGCCGAACGCGATGTGCCGGCGCCAATGAATTTAGAGTTAAAAATAGGGGCCTTGGTGGTCTTTGTTAAAAACGGGGATAAATGGCATAACGGTTCCATGGGAATTGTGCAAAAATTAGGCACGCGCGAAATCATTGTTCAACTATTAAACCGCGAACGCGATGTTGTCGTTGTAAAACCCGACAAATGGCAAAAGATTGAATATGTGCGCGATGAAAATGATCGCCTGGTTGAAAACGAAACAGGGGCATATAAGCAATTTCCGCTTGCACTGGGGTATGCAATGACAATACACAAGGCCCAGGGTAAAACACTGGATTCTGTTGTTGTAGACATTTCGCGTGGGGCATTTGAACACGGTCAAACCTATGTCGCATTGTCGCGCACACGTTCGGCCGCGGATATGCATATTGCGCGCCCACTGTCGCCACGCGATGTGATATTCGATCCGCGCGTGTTGGAATTTGTGAATTGTGATTAGATATCTTTCACCATCAAAATTGCATCCGCGCCATCATAGTATTTTGGACGCAAACCATTTTGCACAAATCCGCATTTTTTATAAAGGTTTATTGCTGGCGCATTTTCCGCGGATACTTCCAAAAATATTTTTTTTACGCCCGCCTTTTTAACTTCATTTTCCATAAGCGCAAGCATCGCAATTGCAATCCCCGCGCCACGCGCATCTGGGTGAACCCCAACGGTTATAATTTCTGATTCATCCAATACAGTGCGCCAAACGATAAAGCCGTTATCGGATGCCACGATTTCGCAACCCGACTTTTTCAAATTGCAAAATTCGTTCGCACCCCATGGTTTGTGCGGAAAGCAAAGTTTATGAAGTTCGGCAATTTTATTAAACATTTTTATTTTCTTCGGCATAACTGGGGCGCAGGTACATTGGAACAACCGGATCCAAATTGCCGCGTTTTAATTTTTTACGAACAATCTGTTCACCCAGTTTCAAATCAAATGGTTTATGGCCAACGGTGCGCGGACATTTCATCTGTTCCGTTTCAACTTCTTCTATTGTCATTGTGCATGGCGCGTGCATGGCGGATGCAACAAAGAAATCGCCCCGTCCGGAATCGATTGCAACAAATGCGTCCGGCGTTGCCGCCAAATATAATTCAAATGCGTTTATCCCAACCACCGGAATATTTAACCCCATGCCCAATCCTTTGGCATAGGCAATACCCATGCGGATACCGGTGAAACTGCCCGGGCCGACAACAACGCCAATTGCGGTCAAATCCGACCATTTTGCACCGCATTCGGTTAAGAAAGATTCCGCCGCCGCGGCCAAGGCAACCGATTGCTTTTCCACCGTAACGGATTTATGTTTTCCGTCCAAAACAAATTCCAAACCCGCGCCAGAAGTATTTATAATGAATATCATAATTGACCCCTAAATTCCGACACCGAACCCGATGCGCTTTGAAAATCCGGCCGATTGTTGCAGTGATAACAAATCATCAATTTTCGCGATTGTAAATTCGGTCGGTGCGTCTTCGCCATCATTTTCTAATAATGTCCGGCGCAGAATTGCCGTCAATTCGCGTTGCAATCCGCGCACTCCGGATTCGGCGGTATATTTGCGAATAATATGACGAATTGCATCATCTTCTATTTTGATGTTTTCAATGTTCCAACCCGTATCTGCGGCGGCGCGCGCAATCAAGTGTTCACGTGCAATTTGAACTTTTTCGTCTTCATTGTATCCCGGAATTTCGATAATTTCCATACGGTCTTTTAACGCACTTGATAAATTCAAACTATTTGCGGTTGCGATAAACATCACATTAGAAAGGTCGAAATCTACTTCCAAATAATGATCGCGAAACGCCTTGTTTTGCTCTGGGTCCAATACTTCCAACAGGGCAGATTCCGGGTCGCCCCGCCAATCGCGGCCCATTTTATCTATTTCGTCCAAAACGATAACCGGATTATTAGATTTGGCGCGCTTTAACGCATCCATAATGCGTCCTGGTTGCGAACCGATATATGTTTTGCGATGGCCGCGAAAGTGCGCTTCGTCCGAAACACCACCAAGCGATATACGGGTGTATTTCCGACCCAATGCCAACGCGATAGATTTGCACAACGATGTTTTACCGACACCCGGCGCGCCAACAAAGCACAGAATTGTTCCGCGTGCCGAACCAGTCTTTTTCATTACGGCGATGTGTTCCAATATGCGTTCTTTGACGGCGCGCATACCAGAATGTTCGCTGTCCAATATTTTACGTGCAGAACCTAAATCAATCTCGGATTTATCAGATTTGTCCCATGGCATTGCCAACAATTCATCCAAATATGTTTTAATTAAACCACCTTCGTTGGACATAGGCGACATATTTCGCATACGTTTCCATTCGCCCATTGCCTTTTCTTTTACATCATCCGGCATTGCGGATTTTTCGATTTTCTTGCGCATGCTGACGGTGTCGATTTCTTCGTCATCTTCGCCCATTTCTTTTTGAATTGCGCGCATTTTTTCTTGTAAAATCGCCTCGCGCCGACCTTGTTCCATCTGCATACTGATACGGCGGTTTATAGAATCTTCGACCTTAGAAGTTTCGTATGCGATGCGCACCTGTTCAAACAACAGAACCATTTTGTCGTACCAAGATGGGGTCGTAAGTATCTTGACGGCAATATCTGTGCTGATTTCCATTGTCTGTAATATGGAATCGATAAAAGCGGGCAGGGGATAGTTCTGAATAACACTGCGCAATTTGTCCATTTTGAATTTACGGAACAAAGACATGGCCTGGACATTTTCGAAAATCTTTTCACGCAGTTGAATTGTGCGTTCATCGTTCATGTCATTTGCCATCGGAACTTCGGTAACACGTGCAGAAAACACACCATCATTTACTTCTATATCATCCAATTTTACGACATTTGTTGTGCGAATAACGGTGTGAATAGAACCATCAGGCATACGCAGAACCTGGGCAATTTCGCCGATTGTTCCATATTCATATATATCATCCAGACTTGTCGGATATGCGTTGCTGTGCTGGGGTGCCAAAATTACGCGCTGGCGCGTGGTGGCGGCAATATCAACACAGGCAATTGATATCGGGTTATCTACATAGATTGGCACCGTCATATCGGGGTGCACAACCAAATCACGACAAGGTAAAATATATTCTTTCATGGTAAGTTAAATATAGACTCATTTTTTACACTTTTCAAGAGTAATGAAAGAATACCAATTCAATCATATGGTTTTTCATTATTATTTTGACAATTACTTGACATTATTTATTTTTGTCCTATAATATAACGTGCAATTGATTGGTTGCACACGACAGTAAAAAAGGACAAAACAATGATATTGATGATTGCGCATGGAATTTTAAAACTGGACGAAGCCATAAAAAGCAAAATATGGTGTCATTATTTCGAGCGTATGCCCATCTTTTCAGGATATGATGAAAAAGTTGGTGCTTACAAACTGGAAGACTACGTTCCGGACTCTCCCGCAGATGCCATAAAGCATACCAGACTGGCATACAGGGAATCCAAAGCATGTAAGCGCAGGGAAAAGGCCGAAAAAAGATTGGAAGCTCTGTATGAAATCGAATACAAAATTTCATACGCAAACGTGTTTCAAGGTGTGCTAAACCTGTTTGATGGCATTTCTTGGGAAAACCCAATTATTAAACGTGGCGACCCACGGCCAACAGCTTTAATCGACACAATTTTGGCCATTCCCAGTGTATTGATTGCTTCTCCATTTTTGGGCTTTAAGTTGTTACTCAAAGTAAAAAATGCGAGACGGTATGCGATACAATTAGAACGTGGGGTAAAAAAAGAAAAGGAAGCAATCGAAATATTTGAACAAGTTATTGATACTTCTAAAGCTATAAAAATTACTCAACAAAATAATGAAACAGTTGTTATTCTTGAAAGCAAGGACACAACCTACCGTATCGTTTTTGACCTTGTTCCCGTTGACGACATAAAAAAGGTGGCTTCTTTTGAATATCCTATACATTATGATAGCGATGAAGACGGCAAAAGCACGCCATATAAATATACAATGAACTTGGTTTATGATATCTTAAACTCTGGCAATTCCGAATGTTTCACAGACTGTGTAAACGCAAAAATTGCAACGATTTCATCAAGAGGTGCTTGCAAACGTGTATGGGATAAAATCACCCAAGCAAGCCTTATGGGAATTGCCCGAACGGCTGTAAGAGCTCGTATGTAATGCAAAAATCCCCGCAAGCGGGGACTTTTTATAAAACGTTGCGTCATCAAAGTATTAACGGCGATGACCATTAAATCCATGTTGGACATTGCCACCGGAACGCTTTGACAGATAGCGTGCGGCAATGATAACCAACCATTCCAACGCCAATAAACCTAAAAATGCGAATTTTCCCTGGGATACCGAAATCCATCCCAATACGTAAACCAATTGGGCCACGAAAGAAATATATAATACCCCAAACATACCACCAAAAAATACTTTTTTTACTTTTCCTAACATTTTATTACCCTTTTGTTCCTGTTATGTTTTTACCAAAATCACCGGGTTTCTGGTGCCAGGCACCCGGTTGGCCCCGCAAAAAGCTAAACGAATATAATCAACAATTGCCAATTATATTCAACCTATCTATTAGGCAGCCATTGCAAGACGAACATTATCGTTCGCATTCATTTTTTTATTGGTATTTAACGACACCACGTCGGATTCAGCCATTTGTCTTTATTGCGTCTGTCGAAACTGATACACCCCCATAAATTTTATTGGTGGAGGTGCCGGGTACCGCCCCCGGGTCCAAAACGTCTATTCCACAACGGGTTCAGAATCATCACCATAAACGGCACGCAGATTATAATCTTTTATGCTGGAAATTGCAAGTTTTTAAGTTATAATAGCAAAAAATAACCGGTTGTTGGTGGTATGGCGAAATCCAAAATCAAATCTCACTAACCACTAACACTAACCACTAACACTAATGTAATGAAGTTCTTGGACAAAGCGAAAATTTTTATCAAGGCGGGTGATGGCGGCAATGGTGCAGCCACCTTTCGCCGCGAAAAATACATCGAATTTGGTGGCCCCAACGGTGGTGATGGTGGCCGCGGTGGCGATGTCGTTTTTCGCGCGGTTCCAAATGTGAATACTTTAATCGATTATCGTTATAAAATGCACTTTACGGCCGAACGTGGCGAAAACGGTATGGGCAAAATGCGTACAGGCGCATCGGGTGAAACACTTGTGTTGCCGGTACCGACAGGAACGGTCATTCTGTCTGAAAACGAAGAAATTGAATATGCCGACCTGCACACGGATGGTATGGAATATTTGGCGGCACGTGGCGGAAACGG
>CACZUL010000035.1 GCA_902784285.1 uncultured Pseudomonadota bacterium
GCACAAAGCGCGCCACGAGGCAAACGGAAACCCAAAACCGAATTACCGGCAAACGACACAACAAAAACACTTACGCACAGCACCCCAATTCCAGGTGTTAAGACACCACCAAAGCCAAAAAGAAAAAAGTTCTTGATTGGGCATGCAGATGATTCTTATCAATTGGGCATTGGAACGTTTTTAAATATGTCACCAGATAACAATCGCGCCGTGTTTATACCAAATGTTACCATAAAGCCTTTTGTTAGGATTTGCGATAATTATATGATTGGTGTTCACGCAAATGCGATTGTCCAAAACTATGGGGGCGAAAATTTTTTACCGGTTGTTAACGAAATGTATTTATATACATCTGCGCAAACAAAAATTGGTCGGTTCGATGTTCGTGTCGGCAAGATGGCGGCAATAAATTATCCTGTGTATTTTATGGGCGCTATGCCAGTAAGTAATTTTTTATTACACCGTGTACACTTTGATTCACGACGTTATTTGCCCCGCGCTGCAATTGGCACTTTTAATGGGCAAGATGTGTCTTTTGGGTTGGGTTATACTGAATTTGGCGATGGATTCGGTTTTACCGGTAATGGCTATGTAATAATGACCGCAGAACAAAGATTCGGCGAAGGTTTTCAAATTGGTGGTTTCGTTTTGACAAACAGCCGGGAATCACACGGCGACATATATATCGCATGCCAACCGACAAATCGCGATGCGTTGGTGTTGCAATTATTAAGCACGGGGAACAAACCAATATTTTATGGACTGTATCGTCATACATTAAAAAGTGGCGAAGCCGCCATCGCGATAAATGGATTCGCGCAAAAGAAAGATGGGGCATCCGGCGCAGACATAAGTTTTCAACATATCAAAACCGGCACATACATTTCCGCGGGTGCGCATTATAATGACCCATTACATATAACCCCAGATACACCCGCAAAATGGCAGGCATTTGTTCAGGTTGGAATAAATAAAACATTGGCACCTAAAAGATAAAAAAACACCCAAACGGGTGGTTTTTTATTTTGAATTCTGATTATTTATTGCGCGGCGTATTGCTTCCTGGTAATCAGTAAAAGATTTTAATGCGCGCAATTCTTCCAACGGAACCTTTATACCGTACATATGATAAATTGCACGTTTCAATTGCAACGGGCGCGCAATACGCATCAGTATTGCGACATCTTTGTCGGTGGTATGTTCGGGTTTTGGCTTTGCGACCACGGAGCGATTTTTTACCACTGGCACATTTAATTTTCCGCACATAAAATCTATGAAATGCCGTGGGGTATAATCGTGTCCAAAAGAATAATATTTTGGTTCATTATCTAAATCCAAATCTATTTCAAAAACACGTTCTAACTCCATTGAAATTTCGATTAAATCCAACGAATCCAACTCAATTTGTTGGTTTTCAAACGGAGTGTCCTTGTTTTTTGCCATATTGTCAAAATCGATATACTTTGTCAGAATTTCATTTACCCGTGCCGCGATTTGTTCGCGTGTCCATTTGTATTCTGGTTTATTTACAAATCTTGCCATACTGTGTCCTTTTTCGTGGATTTTAGAATAAAAATAGCATTTGTCAAATGTTAAAGCCCGCCTGAGCATATTGGCACAATCTCGTTGTAACGAAACGAAAGTGGAACGGCGAAGCATCCGTCTTCGCTACGCTACGCCGAGACTCCGCTGCCCGCCTTCGCCACTAATTATGAATAATTTTCTCTTATTATGAACTATGCTACGGCGAGGCACTAAATTTTCTTAAACAAAAAACCGCAAAATTGCGGTTTTTTTGCTAACGAAAATTTGTGGTGGGTGTTAAGGGACTTGAACCCCTGACCCTCTGCGTGTAAAGCAGATGCTCTAGCCAACTGAGCTAAACACCCAAATGCCGACAAATCATAATTTATATTTTTATGATTGTCCAGGTTTTTTTATTGTGGTATCGGCATACCGGCCGTGGCATCCGACATAACATCATCTATCAATGTGTCAGCCTTTTGCTTGGCATCACGAAATGCCGCCAAAACCGCGTTTTCAACCGCGGCAACACCATCATTTAACAACTTTGGGTTTATTGTTACAGAATTGATGTCATATTTACCAGACATATCCACAATACATGCCCCGCCGGCGGCCAGCCCTTTAACACGCATAGATGCCAATTTTTCCTGGGCATCGGCAACCTTGGACTGTAATTCTGATGCCTGGGCCATTAATGCTTCCATATCCATATTTTACTCCTTGATTTACAATAAATATCCGGTATTGCAACCGGATATTTTATTATTTTATTTTTTGGTTTCGGTTCCGGTCTTTTGGTCGATACCAACCATAGACATACGGGTTTTACCACGTTTATCCGGCCCAAGATATTTTACAAAGACCTTATCACCTTCTTTCAGTTTGGCATCTTCAATTTTCTCCAAACGTTTACCGGTGATTTCAGAAATATGAACTAATGCCTCGAACCCATTTAAGATTTTGACAAACAAACCAAAATCTTTGATGCCGGAAACAACACCCGGATATATTTCGCCAATTTCAGGTTCGGCAACAATTTCTTTGATTCGCGCCATCGCCGCATCAGCATCTTCGCGCGTTACCGCCAAAATTTTAACAGTACCATCATCTTCTAAATCAATGGTTGTGTTTGTATCACGGGTCAATGCCTGAATCACAACACCACCTTTGCCAATGACATCACGAACCTTGTCCGGATTGATTTGCATTGTGTATAATTGCGGTGCATATTCGGACACATGGTCGCGTGGTTTATCGATTGCAGCCTTAATCTTGCCCAAGATGTGCATACGACCATCCTTTGCCTGGGCCAATGCGCGTTTCATAATTTCAAATGTGATGGATGTAATTTTAATATCCATTTGTAACGCGGTAATACCTTGGTCGGTTCCGGTTACTTTGAAATCCATATCGCCAAGGTGATCTTCATCACCCAAAATATCGGTAAGGATTGCGTAATCATCACCTTCCTTGATTAAGCCCATTGCGATACCCGCAACCGGGCGCTTCATCGGAACACCACCGTCCATCATTGCCAATGTCGCACCGCATGTGGTCGCCATAGAAGATGAACCATTTGATTCCAAAATATCAGAACACAGACGAATTACATAATCAAATTCACTGCGCGAAGGAATCATCGGATGAACCGCACGCCACGCCAAATTACCATGGCCGATTTCGCGACGACCCGGGGCCTTTAATCCCTTGGCTTCGCCAACCGAAAATCCCGGAAAGTTATAATTCAAAATAAAGTCGCGTTCTTCGCCACCATCCAATGTTTCCAACGGCAAAGCATCTTTGCCACCACCAAGTGTAAGGGACACTAATGCCTGGGTTTCACCGCGGGTGAATAACGCAGAACCGTGCGCACGTGGCAAAACACCCAATTCAATTTCGATCGGGCGAACGGTTTTTGTATCACGACCATCGATACGCGGTTTGCCGGCCAAAATATTTGAACGCATAATACGCGCAGTAATATTTTCAACAATTTCATCCGCAAAAGATTCCAATGTTGATGTCGCAACATTTGTATCTGGGAACATTTCTGGAATTAATGCCTTGGCCGATGCGTGAATATTTGCCAATGTTTCCAGACGGTTTAATTTTTCTTTAATTCCCAGCGCAGATTCAATTTCGCCGGCGAATTCTTCAAACCGTTTTTCCATTGCAATATATTCTGCGGTCTTTTCTGGCACAGCCCAACGTTCTTTGCCTGCCGTTTCAACCAATTCGTTAATTGCGTTGATAACCGCCTGTTGCGCATCAAAACCAAATTTAACCGCGCCCAGTGTTGTTTCTTCATCTAATTCACCGATTTCAGATTCAACCATCAACACACCGTCTTTGGTCGCAGCAACAACCAAATCCATTTCAGAATTTTCAACATCTTTCTTGGATGGATTCAGAACATATTCACCGTTCATATATCCAACACGCGCCGCACCAATTGGCCCCTGGAAAGGAACACCAGATAATGCCAATGCCGCACTGGATGCAATCATTGCCAAAATATCAGGTTGATTTTTGCGGTCATACGAAAAGACCTGGGCAATAACCTGGACTTTGTTTTTAAACGTTTCCGGAAATAATGGACGAATTGGACGGTCAATCAAACGCGCAATCAATGTTTCACCAATCGATGCCTTGCCTTCACGTCTATCGCGTGAACCCGGTATACGACCGGCAGACGCAAATTTTTCCTGGTAATCAACGGTCAAAGGAAAGAAATCTTGACCTTCAACCGCGGTTTTTTCCGCGCATACCGTTGCCAAAACCATTGTTCCGCCCATTGTCGCCATAACCGCACCGTTTGCCTGTTTCGCAAAGCGACCGGTTTCCAAACGCAATGTTTCATCACCATATTTAATTTCAACCGCAATCGGGTTGTTCAAATGTTGGGCTGCGCCCTTTTCTTTTTTATTTATTAAACCAAATAACATATTTTCCTCCGTTTCTTTTGGTTTGTTAACATACCGCGCGAAGAAAAATTATTCGTTATTGCGTTCTGAATAGAAAAAATTCGAAAACAAACGCAAAAATGAACAATTTCTTCCGCGCCAGTGCCGATTATACTTTCATATTTGCGCATTTGCAAATATTTTATAAAAGACCGGCGTTTTACCGCCGGCCCAATCTGTCCCAAATAAATTATTTACGCAGACCCAATTTCTTAATCAGTTCTTCGTATTCATCTGGATTGCGTTTCTTGATATACGCCAACAATTTTTTACGGCGATTAACCATCATAAGCAAACCACGTTTTGAATGTTCGTCTTTGTGGTTGTTTTTCATGTGTTCGGTCAAATTACGAATCCGTTCAGTTAAAACTGCAACCTGGGATTCCACAGAACCACCGTTATCATGTTCGCTGCATTTGAAAGCGTTGATAATTTCTGTTTTTTTTGCTCTTGTTATGGACATTGTGTTTTCCTTTATTGTTTTAAATTGTTCGTTTTGGTCTAAGAACGCCGTCTGATACAGCACCTATTCCAACAAATTTTTTCTTGGAATAAACGCGATATAAACCGTTCATACCATTTACCTTGATAAAGCCACCATTACGATAAAGTTTGGTCGCCCCATCATCCAGATTAAGAACCGGAATGTCCCCCAGTCCAAAATCCACCGGTGCCAGATATTGACTGACATCGGCCCCATTATTAACCAGATTTTCTAGAAAATCAAGTGCATGAGCATTTTTTATTGTAAAACCACTTGTTTGAACACGCCGTATCATTGTAACAGTCGCCAATGTTCCGATTTCATGTGCAATATCACGCGCAATGCTGCGAACATATGTGCCAGGCGCACACCGCATTCGAAAATTGTATAAATTTCCTGAAAAACCGGTTAATTCCAGTGAATAAACCTCTACCGTGCGTGCGGGCATTTCAACCGATGTGCCGGCACGGGCCAATTCGTATGCCCGACGACCATCAATATGAACCGCGCTGAACATCGGTGGAACCTGGGTTATGCGACCAATAAATTTTGGAATTACCGCCCTAACCTGTTGCTCTGTTGGAATTGCACCTGTACGGGCGACCTCGATCCCGGTAACATCCAATGTATCGGTTTCAAAACCAAACGCGACAGAAAATAAATATTCTTTGGTTTTATCACAAACATCTTCGATAAAAGGAACCATTTTTGTTGCATTTCCAATCGCAATAGGTAACACGCCCGATGCCATAGGATCCAATGTTCCAATATGTCCGTTTTTCTTGGTATTAAATATTTTTGCGACACGCATAGCCGCGCTTTTAGAAAAAACGCCAGATGGTTTATCAAGAATAATCCAACCGTCCATAAATCCCCCTTAATCAAAGAAAGATAATTGCGTTTTAATCGGTTTTGGCGATTCAACACATGGTGCCACAGATGTCTTAGGCTTTTTTGGTGCCGGCACATTACATACGCATGTTGTTTCACCTTCCAGACCGGACAAAACTTCTTCTGCGCGCGCAACAACAGAATCTGGCATACCCGCCATTTTCGCAACATGAATTCCATACGAACGATTTGCAACACCGGGAATAATGCGATGCATAAACACAATATCGTTGTTATGTTCGCAAACATCAATTGTTAAACACTCAACGTGTGCAAGGTTGCCCCCGTATCCCGAAACAAGATGTGTCAATTCATGATAATGCGTTGCAAACAATGTCCGCGCCCCAAGACCATCAAGGTATTCCAATACCGCCTGGGCAATGGCCATACCATCGTATGTTGCGGTTCCACGACCAATTTCATCAAATATAATAAAAGAATGTGATGTCGCACGGTTTAGTATGTTTGCGGTCTCACTCATTTCCACCATAAATGTCGATTGACCCGCCGCCAGGTTATCAGATGCCCCAACACGACTAAACAATTGGTCGCACACACCGATTTCTGCAGATTTTGCCGGAACAAAAGAACCCATGTGCGCCAAGACAACCAAAATTGCGTTCTGACGCAAATATGTCGATTTACCGGCCATATTTGGCCCGGTTAGCAACGCAATTGGCGCATCGTTCAAATTACAATCGTTTTTGACGAAATTATCACCAGTTTCACGCAACACAGATTCAATTACTGGATGCCGTCCGCCAATCACATTAAATTCAGTTCCGTTTGTCATGCGCGGACAAACCCAATCCCAATCAACCGCACAAGTTGCCAATCCACACCATACATCCAAATCGGCAATCAAATCCGCCGACAGCAATAAATCATTGGACACTTCGCGAATCTGCTCAATTAAATTTTCAATAACAGACATCTCGATTGCGGCGGCCTTGTCCGAAGCAGAACGTATATCATTATCCAACTGAATCAGTTTTTCCGTGGTAAAACGAACATTTCCAGTCATTGTTTGACGATGTATAAACCCGGAATCCGCCTTTAACATTTCTTCGGCACGCGATGATGGAACTTCGATAAAATACCCAAGGACATTATTGAATTTTATTTTCAGGGTGTTTATGCCGGTTTCGGCAATATAATCCGCCTGGGCATCGGCAACGGCCTCTTGCCCGCCATGCGACAGTTTACGCATGGCATCCAATTCGGCATCAAATTTATCACGAATTACACCACCATCACGGAAAAATGTCGGCAAATCGTACGACAAAGCAGAGTTTAAACGTTGTGCCAATCGGTTGTGCGTATTTATGCGTTCCAACCTTTGTGCCAATTCCGCATTTAATTGCGTTGCCATCATTTTTACATTTGGCAAACAAATCATAAAGTCCGTAATATTTCGCATATCACGCGGAGTTCCGCGCCCAGATAACAGTCGCGATAACGCACGCCCCACATCCGGTACACGCGATAGCATATCGCCCACCATAAGGCGCACATCTGCATTTGAAACCATGTGCCCGATGTTTTCTTGGCGATTTCTTATTTCTGATATATCACCGGTCAAATTACGCAGATATGCCCGCAACCGGCGCGCGCCAGCCGCCGTTTTGGTTTTATCTATTACATCCAGTAAACAACGACCACCATCATTTAACGGCGCATCTATTTCCAAACTTTTCCATGTCGCAGAATCTATTAAAACCTGGGTCCCAGATTTAAATTCATACGGCGCACGAAATGTTAATGCCGCACCGCGCTGAGTATTGAACAAATATCCGGCCAATAATGCAACCGCCACATTTGTTTCATGCCCACGCACACCACAAGAAAATACACTAAGTATTATTGTCTCTATATCTGAACGCCGATAAATTTTTTCAAATACCGGCGTCGCCTTGAACATATCACGAATTTGTAAAATAGTCTCGTTTTCGGCATCAACCGATGGATAAATAACCTCGGCCGGGTCAGTGCGTACCAAATCGTCAATAATATCGTTTGTTTGCCCAACAAAGAATTCGCCGGTTGAAATATCACAACCCGCAATATCAAACACGCCACCGCCCACACCAACAACAGCCATAAGAAAATTCGACTTTTTAGGTGCCAACAGATTTTCATCGGTTAATGTTCCTGGGGTCAAAACACGCACAATTTTGCGTTCGATAAATTTATGTCCGCGCTCTTTGGCCTGGGCCGGGGTTTCCATTTGCTCTACCAAAGCCAATTTATAACCCATTTTGACCAAACGACCAAAGTAATTATCAGACGCATGCCACGGAATCCCACACATAGGAATATCTTCACCTTTTTCATCCGTTCCACGCGATGTCAACACCAATCCCAATTTTGAACTGATTATTTTTGCATCTTCAAAGAAAGATTCAAAAAAATCCCCTAAACGAAACATCAGCAACGCATCAGGGTTTTCGGCCTTGAAATCCACATACTGTTGCATAACCGGGGTAAGTTTACTTTTTTCAGACACAGGCAATCCGTTATTCGTTTGGCGTTGTAACCTTTAAAGTTTCAATTTTTAATTCCGCTTCTTTAAGCAACTGTTCACAATATGCTTTCAGTTTGATTCCCTGTTCATATGCGGCGACAGAATC
>CACZUL010000036.1 GCA_902784285.1 uncultured Pseudomonadota bacterium
ATTAAACTTTATACCTGTGACATTGCACAAATCCAATTTTTTCAAAATAAGGTGTTTGACACCGCTGAAATCCAATTCACCCGATAATTTTACACCCCGCATAGAATCAAATTGCACCTTGCGCCATGTCGACATATTTACAAATGTTATCGCCCCATCGGTAACATCCATAAATCGTTCACCATCCAATAATATGGTTTTTGTTGCCCCTTTGGCGCCGATTACCTTTATCTTTTTACCATGGATATATTTATTCAAAGCATAACACATTTCGGAGTCAGCGCCAGCAACAGATATTATTTGACTGTTATCATGCGCCATATTCAAAATAAAACCATCGTAAAACAATAACTGGCTGCCATCGTCTTTAAGTTTTGTAATCGTACTGCCACTGAAATAATAATCGGGCCCAAAATAATAGATATTGTTTGTTTCATAATTGAATCGCACCAATTGGTCATTCACCATACGGAAATTGTCCGGCAATTGACTTTTGGTCGTATTAAATTCAACATGAAAATATTTTTTAAGCGCATCACTTAATCCCGGAATAATATTGTCCGGGTTGTTACCAAATGTTGCATCTGGATTGGCAATCGTGTGATTATAGCGATTTTTAATTGATATAAATCCGCCACTTTTTGCAATTTGAATCGATATAACCGATGTACCGTATTCATCCTGGCGTTCGGGTTTGTCTGATGGTTGAATATGCCATTTTTTTTGTGGCAATTTATCATCGCCCAACACCTCTTTTTTGATGGCGTGTATCATATAATAGTTTATGTGCCGCTCTGGGTCACCAAAAGTGCACAATCTCTCATTTGGACGATAATACTTTTCAATAGAATTTTTTTGTTGTTCGGTTTTAACAACGAACGCCTCATAGCCGGCATCGCTTAATAATTGCAACGGATTTTTAGTTGTTCGGGACACAGATCTTTCTTTGGATAAATAAATTTCTTGAATAACCTTGCGTAATTGTCTTGCTTCATCTGGATTTCGACCCGCAAATTCTAATATGTGCAAAATATTTGGAATGGCACATAAATCCCCATTGTGATCTTCGTCCCCACGCATAATTTTGGCAAAAGTTTCCCCATGTTGCTTTTTTAATTTTTTAAAAACTTCTTCTGTATTTATTTCGACCATTTCTTTTTCCCTTTTTGGACTATTGTATCACAAATAGCAAAAAAAGTGTTAATAAAAAACTCGCCTCGCAACTCGCCCCTTTGCCGACAAAATTAAAAACCGCCCTAACGGACGGTTTTAAAATTTTGGTGCGAGCAAAGGGGCTCGAACCCTCGACCTCAACCTTGGCAAGGTTGCGCTCTAGCCAACTGAGCTACGCTCGCATTTGCCCGCATATTCTTACACACAAAAAATCATTTTGCAAGTAAAAAATAAAGCCATAAAAAACGCCCCGAACGGGGCGTTTAGCTAAAACCATTTCCACGGTTGGACAAGTTTCAACATGCTTATCGCCGTGCGTTTATCAGCAAATGCGTGACCACAACGTGGACATACAATGAATGGTGCGATTGTGGCCTTGTATTTTCCATATATCATGGACCAGATATACAGGCCCGCAATCCACGCCGCAAGGACCAAGCCCCACGCGACATAGTCAAAATACTTGTTCACGGTTTTGATAATTGTTTGAACAAAACCCAAATCAGATTTTACCAATTCTGCGTATATTTTGCGCGCAGTTGGCCAAGACGACGGTTCCCACGGATATACGTGTTTAATATCATATTTTGTGAACAACATCGCAACCGCAGAATCCATTTGGCTTTTAATTGCGGCATCGATTACTTTATCAACCTCGGTCTGGGCGACACGGGTTAATTCTTTTTCGACACTGTCCAATTTTTCGTTCACCATTTTGGCGACATTATCGACCTTGTCCACCGCGGCATTTGCCTTGTCAACGACACCGTCCGCCTTGTCCATAACATTATCAACCGCATCAGTCTTTACACCAAATTTATTTGCCAAACCGGTCAATGCGCGCACCCCGGATGTTTGTTCTTTTACCTTGGCCGTTTGTTCTTTGGCCTTGGCCGTGGTATCAGTTACCTTTTCAACCTTGGACTCTACCATTTTTACTTTTTCTATTGCGATGCCCACCGGTTTTTCCAAATTGATTGCTTTCTTGATTCCCAACAACATCTTTTCGTATTGTTCCGCGACATTGCGTTGCAAATCATAGAATATTGCCACAACCGTAGATTGTTTTATCGAATTTGAATATTTATGCTTCACATACAGCGGAAACATAAACACAAACGCCAACCATACGACCGTAACCAATAAAAATATGCGTTTTGCATGCGTTACGATAGATGTTTTTTTTGCGACGGTTTTTGCGCCACCGCGATCGATTACTTCTATTTCTTTCTTTGCCATGTTGCATCCTTTCTTTTCATGAAAGGATTTTTCAACATTTGAAAAATTAAATCAACAGTTTAGTTTTCGCCCGTGTAATTTTTTATAAATTCTTTTTTAAATTCCGCAAAACGCCCCTGCTCTATGCTTTCGCGGATGCCACGCATAAGGTCTTGATAAAACCAAAGGTTATGCTGAGTAAGTAATGTCGCACCTAAAATCTCGTTGCACTTAATCAAGTGATGAATATATGCGCGCGAAAGTTTGCAAGCCGGGCAACCACACCCGTCATCCAACGGGGACGCATCATCACGATATTTTGCGTTGCGCATATTCATCGTGCCATGACGCGTGAATGCCATTGCCGTACGACCCGCGCGCGTTGGCATAACACAATCGAACATATCAACACCGCGTTCCACCGCGCCCAGAATATCAAGTGGTGTTCCAACCCCCATTAAATAACGCGGTTTGTCCGTTGGCAACATCGGCGCAACAGTTTCAATCATTTTGAACATTACTTCTTGGGGTTCGCCCACGGCAAGTCCGCCTATCGCGTATCCGTCAAAGCCAATTTCGGTTAATGCGCGTGCCGATTTTTCGCGCAGGTCGGGAAAATCTGCACCTTGGACAATTCCGAAAATTCCATACCCCGGTCGGTCAACAAACGCGGCTTTACTGCGTGCCGCCCAACGCGTAACCATATCTACATTTTTTTCGGCGCGTTCGCGGGTCGTAGGCAAATGCAAACATTCATCCAAAACCATTGTGATATTTGAATCTAATTGATATTGAATATGCACGGAATCTTCGGGACGCAGAAAGTGTTTTATTCCGCCGTCAATGTGCGAAGTAAATTCCACGCCTTCTTCGCGCATTTTAACCAAGTTGGAAAGCGACATAACCTGGAACCCGCCACTGTCGGTCAAAATTGGACCATGCCACCCACCGAATTTATGCAGACCGCCCATGCGTTCGACCAAATCGCCACCCGGGCGCATCATCAAATGATAAGTATTGCCCAAAATTACCTCGGTTCCAGTCGCGGCAACTTGGTCCATCGTCAATGCCTTGACGGTCGCCGCCGTGCCCACCGCCATAAACGCCGGGGTTTGAAAATCCCCGTGCGCAGTATGTACGCATCCGCGCCGCGCATTTCCATCGGTTGCAATCAAATCAAATTTTAATGACATTTTTCCATCCACCTTTGTGCCAAAAATCTTTCTGCAACGCTGATATTATCATATTTCCAACTTTGCCTTACCATCTGTTCATGGCCAACAAAATAATATATAAATGCCCGGACGCCAATCGGTAATTCTGGGTCATCCATAAAGCCCAACAACCAATCGCGTTGAAATTTGAACAGTGGCATAATTGATATATCACGACAATCTATACCTGCGGCTTTACCAGATACCAGTCTGTATAATTTATGCGTCATCATTTTTGTTTCAATATATTTTATCTCTGTATCATCGAACCATATTCCCCAATATGGTGCGACGCCAAATATCGTACCATGGAATCGATTCTTTAAATCGATAAGTTGCGTTTTGGTAAGATTTTTTGGTGATATCATTTTTACAACCTTTACTTAAAATTATCTTTCCAAATCTGCATTAAATCGCCATCGAATTTTGGACCGTGAGTTATTATTGACATTGGACCATCATATATTCCGCGGGTGTATTTCATAACATCTTGGACGGTTACAGAATCGGCCAATTCGCAATCGTGATAAAAATCATGTGCGATGTTAAAATATCCCCAATCCAATACATTTCGCCGGCAACGTTCGGCATTGCTTTCCAAAAAGTTTGCGCGACTTAATTTGCTAAGGTTTCTGTCTTTGCGCAAATCGTCATCGGTTACACCCGCCACATAAACATCATGCGCGGCCTTGGCAATCAACGCAACAACACGTGCGACATTTTCCGGTGCAGTTTCAGTATATGGTCCGCACACAGGCGAAAAAATATCGCCACGATTGGAAAAGCCGCAACCATATACCAAACCATTTTCACTGCGCAAAACATCGTACATTTTTTCACGCAAACAATGTTCAAATTTACAAACACACGTGTCTTGATATTTATTTTCCAATGTCGCCGGCCATAAACACGGAAATAAAATTTCGATAACATCGTTCTTTAATTCAGGCATCAAATTGTGTGCCGTACATGCGTGATATTGCCAATGGCGTTTTTTTTCTACATCATGCGTGGGCAGGAAATTGAAACGGTCTTGCAATTTTTTTAGCAATTCATTTTTGTCTTCTATTTTGCCAGAAACACATATCAAACAATTTTTGGCCGACATACGCCGCGATGCAAATTCCAACATTTGTTCGCGCGTAAAAGATTTAATATTTTCCGGATTGCCAAGTGTCATTTCGCCATTTGGAACTTCTATGTTATATAATTTTTTTTCTACGAACATTGTTTGTTTTACGCCGTTTTTAGACAAAGAGCGCCGCAATTCATCCAATATAACACCACGTTCGTTTTCAATCATATTTGTATCAAACAAAGAATTCTGTATGCGGTCCGCCAAGAAATCCAATAGTACCCAAAGGTTTTCAGATACTATGCGGCCAACAAATTTTAAATAATCCAAACTGGTTGATGCATTGGATGAACCGCCGTGATCAAAAATATAATCTTTGCCGGCACGCACGGTTGGAAAACGTGGTGTACCCTTGCAAAACATATGTTCACAAAAATGTGTAATGCCGTATTCATGTGGTTCTTCATCGCCGGCACCGGTACGAAAACAAATGCATACTTCATCAGTTGCAACATCCATCGGATCCAATATCACCGTTACACCATTTGATAATTTATGTAATGTTGCCTCAAACTTCATCCGTATTCTCCTTTCTAAACAATAAACAGCAATCGCCATAACTGAAAAAGCGATACCGTTCCGCAACAGCATGCGCATACGCAGTTTTCATTTCGTCCAGGCCCGAAAACGCCGACACCAACATAAAGAGTGTGCTTTTCGGCAAATGAAAGTTCGTAAGCAACACATCAACCACACGAAATTTATAACCCGGTGTAATAAAAATATCTGTGGTTTGGCAAATTGGTGCAACCCGCGCATTGGGCGTTGCATTTCGCGTGGCACTTTCAAGGGTGCGCAATGATGTTGTTCCAACGGCAATCACGCGTTTCGCTTTATTTATAGTATCCGCCTGTTCCGGTGTGATACAGCACCATTCACTGTGCATCTTATGTTCGTTTAAATTTTCTGTTTTAACCGGCATCCATGTACCCGCGCCAACGTGCAAAGTTATCTTTACAATTTTCGCACCACGCGATTCTATTTCCGACATCAATTCATCGGTAAAGTGCAAACCCGCGGTTGGCGCCGCCATTGAACCCAATGGGTCGGCATAGACCGTTTGATAACGCGTTTGGTCCGCAATTTCGGCCTCGCGCTTCATATATGGGGGTAGCGGCATTTTGCCGACACGGTTCAAGACATCAAATACATTTTCGCAATTAAAGCGCAACAACAATCCACTTTCGTCATCTTTATCAACAACAGTAATTGTTGTGCCATCCGTCATTGTTAATGTGTCGCCGATATTGATTTTGTTAAATTTCTTGCACAGCCCCCACCAATTTTTATCATCCACAGCGGTGTGCAGTGTGATTTCGTGTCCGTCTGCATCAAAGCGCGCCGGAATAACCCGCGAATTATTAAACACAACGACATCGCCAGGTTTCAGATAATCCAAAAAATCCCGAATATGTTTATCTTCTAGTGCGACACCCCGGTGGGTTTCACCCACCACCCCTCTGGCCAGAGGGGAATTTTGAACACCGCCGCATTCTGTGCCAACATACGTTAAATCGTCATCTTCATTTTCATAATATTTTTTTTGGAAACCGAAACAAGTTCCCCTCTGGCTAGAGGGGTGGCACGAAGTGCCGGGGTGTCGCCGTATCCATTCAACAACAGAAGAAATATCTTTTAATACATCCTCAGCCGTAATGTGCAATGTTGTTAAACCCAATGAAATCAAAAATCGTTCGCGTTTTTCATCATAAGCACCCTTTAAATCATGTGATGCCTTATCATCTATCTCTATAACTAAACCTGTTTTAGGACAGAAAAAATCCACTATATAATTACCAATTACTGTCTGACGATTAAAATTTAATCCATTTATTTTCTTACCGCTGATTTCTTTCCACAATAATGCTTCGGGCAAACTGCCGGCATGACGCAATTCGCGTGCGCGTTGTTTCAGTTTTGGGTTAAATGGTAATGTACGGTATACTACATCTTGGGCGACACCCCGCCGGGTGCTACCCGGCACCCCTCTGGCCAGAGGGGAATTTGGCACAACAACCAACATACGCGATGCATCGCGCCGTTCCAATGGATGCGACGCAATCAGTTCCGGCGGTAATTCAAAATCAAAATCCGATGTATGCAGCATTTATCTTTGATTTTTTTCGAACATTTTTTGTTTCATATCGCTAAACTCTTTGCATTGTTTCCTTGCATAAATACTGTCAGTATTGTAGCGAAGACGAGCAAAGCTTTCGTCCAAAATACGATCTTTTTGATAATATTTCTCTAGTCCAGGATACACATCAGGACCAACATAAATTATCACAGTATCACCCAATTGTAACCAGTCATAAAAATCACAAGTTTTAGGAACATTGTAAATTCTTTCGATACCTGTTTCGACATCATCTAACAAAAGAATTTTTTGATTTTCAATCGCCCCTATTCCGGTAATCACGTTTTTATGTTCATATTTTTTACAACCCGCCAATCCAAACAACAAAATCGTTGCAAGTGTTTTATAACCCGGACGAATTTTTAGATTTTTCATTTTGTTTACCCCCGTGCCTGTTCTAAAATTGAATCTTGTCTTGCAAATTCATTTTTTACCATTTATTTGCTTTTTTCATCCCGTTCATGGCAAAGCTTTTGCCATTCGTATTCAAATTGTTTTGCCCATAACGTGTCTTCATAACGTTTGGTTAGGGTTTTCCGGTCGAAATACAAATCGGCATTCGTTGGGGTTAAAACCGCATGTTTATCATACGCAGGCGAAGCAAAACGCACGGTATCACCAACCATGAAATAAGGCATAATATTGTTCCGTATCCGTACCGCATGCAAGTCATTTGACATGCCTGTGGTATAAATTCTTTCAACACCAGTTTTTATGTCTTTGACACGCATACCGGTTGAGCCCTTTTCCAAAATAACATTTTCATGCCGGCATGAAACAAACAACATGCCAAAAAACAAAGCAAGTGTTTTATAACCCGGACGAATTTTTAAATTTTTCATTTTATGACCCTTTCGATATTATTTCTGATTTGAAAATTTTTCCTGAATTTCATATTTTAATTTGGCGTTTTCAAATTCAGTTTTGCGATTTTGCAATTCCGGCCAATTACATATCAGACGTGAATTATCCGGTGTAAAGAACGTGCCACGTGCATAATTATCCGATTCCAGGCGAACCGTATCACCCGGGGCCAACCAAATCAGAATGTTTTTCATGGCATCGTCATACGAACAATCGTAAACGCGTTCACGGCCGGTTTTAATATCACGTAAAACCGCGCGATTCATTGTTGCATCGGTCACAACATTTTTATTGTTTGCGCAACCCATCAACGCCAACAGCGATAAAAAAGTTAAGTTTTTTACATTTTTTTTCATTTTTTATTCCTTTATTTTTTAAATTCCAGACCTTGGTCGGTGTAATTTTCCGCCATATCTTCCCAATTCGCCTCGACCCGCACGAATAAATGCAATCGCGCGTTCACCCCCCATTGGTCTTGTATATCATGACGGGCGGCCGTTCCGATTTTCTTTAATTGCGCACCGCCACGCCCGACAACAATCTTTTTGTGTGCTTCGTTTGCCACCACTATTTTTTGATATATTTCCAGCACACCTTCATCGTCAACATCGACACGTTCCGTTACAACATTTATGTGATAAGGCAATTCTTGGTGAATAAACCAATAAACCTGTACACCTTTTCACGCGTCAATTCCGCCAAGTAAAGGTTATCCGGCACATCGATACCATCTGTCGCCGCGAATAAATATGGGGATTCCGGCATAACAGCCGCCAACGCGTCTAACATTTCCGAAACACCATCGTTCTTTAATGCCGAAATCATAAATATTTCACGAAAGTTCGCCAAATTATTTAATTCTGCAGCAATCGGCAACAAATCCGGCTTTTTAAC
>CACZUL010000037.1 GCA_902784285.1 uncultured Pseudomonadota bacterium
AAAGTATAACTGAATTTCATTGCCCTTCCTCTCTTTTTTTATTCTATGACGATATCATTGTACCAAAAATCGCGATTCGGGGTCAAGTGTATTTTTGTAAAAAATCTGTTTGAAATGAAAAATGTTATTGTTATTATGATGGTATGAAAAAGATTTATCCCACACTTTTATTATCTATGTCACTGGTCGCGGGCGCGACCGCGGCGGAATTCAAAACAACCGCAAAATCTGCATTTTTAATTGACTATGATTCCGGCACAGAAATTGTTACCAAGGCCGCAGATACCCTTATGCCGCCGTCTTCTATGTTAAAACTTATGACTTTGGCCGTGTTGTTTGATAGGGTCAAATCAGGCGAACTTTCGTTGGATTCCAAATTGCCGGTCGGAGAAAACGCGGACTATCAAAATCCACTGTGGTATCCGGCAAGCAAGATTTGCCTGTCTGCCGGTCAAGAAATTACCGTGCGCGATGCGATTTTGGGTTTAATTGTTCTTTCGGGGGGCGATGCATCCGTTGTCGTGGCCGAGGCATTGGCCGGCAATGAAAATAAATTTACTGAACAAATGACAAATAAAGCACGCGCAATTGGAATGCCCCTGTCAACATTTGGAAACGCGTCCGGATTGCCGAATCCGAACAATATGATGACAAGTCGGGAATTGGCAACATTGGCATATCATTTGATTGCTGATTATCCGGATTTATATCCTATGTTCGCAACGAAACGGTTCGAATTTGGCGACTATAAAACCGATTGGTGTCGCGATTGGGGGCGCACGCATACGGTGAACTATAATAAATTACTGTTCATTATGCCGGGGGCAGACGGATTAAAAACCGGACACACGGACAGCGGCGGATATGGTATGGTGGCCAGTGCCGTGTCCGGTGGTCGTCGCCTTATCGGTGTTATAAACGGATTCCATGGCAAGGGACACGATGCATTGGCGGGCGAGATGAAAAAATTGCTGACCCACGGGTTCACAACAACCGCAACACGCGTGTTCTATCATCCGGGAGATGATGTTGTGGAAGTGCCGGTTTGGTACGGACGGCAGAAAACCGTTACCGCAACGGTTGCGAAAAACTTTGCCATTACAACAAATAAAGAAGTTGGAACAAAAGGCGTGCGCGTGTTGGCCCGATATGATGACCCGGTGGCCGCACCTGTGCGGGTGGGCGATAAAATTGGTGAAATTATCGCCGAACAAAATGGTCGCGTAATTGCGCGCGCTGATTTGGTTGCCAAAAATAAAGTGTCCAAGATTCAATTCTTGGCCCGCGCATGGAAGAATATTATGGTTATGATTTTTGGTAAATAAAATGGCAAAGAAAAAAGCAAATCTTTATGAATTTCCGCACCCGATGGACAATGACAATGTTATTGGACACGATGCGACAATGAACGCATTTCTGGCGGCATGGAATAATCGCGATGCGCACCCGGTGCATCCGGTTTGGATGCTGACCGGGCCGCGCGGCATCGGCAAGGCAACATTGGCATATAACATCGCCAAAATGGTCTATGGTAATGTCGGGGATTTCTTTATTATCGATATGGACCGCAATATCGATAAAGACGGCAAGATTAAATCAGATGGAAAATCTATTTCGGTCTATACCGTGCGCGCCGCAATCGAAAAGATGCAGATGTCGTCTATGTCCGGCGAATGGCGCGTGGTTTTAATCGACTCGGTCGATGAATTGACCGTTGCCGCCGAAAACGCGATTTTGAAATTACTGGAAGAACCACCTGCCAAGACATTATTCTTGCTGGTAACACACCAATTGTCTGCTGTTTTGCCAACTGTGCGGTCGCGCGCCCGCGTGGAAAAGATGCGTCCACTGTCGATTTCTGATTTGCGCCGGCTGTGCGCACGATTTATGCCAAATGAAGTGGTGGATGATGAAACACTAAGGTTGGCAAATGGGTCTTTTGGACGCATCGCGGGTATAAAACAATCGGGTGGTGATGAAATCTATGCCGAATTGATTAAAATGGTGCAAAAGAAAAACTCAACCGAAACAGATGCCATGAATATCGCACGGCAAATCGCACCATACCCAGAACTGTATGGTATATTGCTGGACGCAATTGCACACTTTGGTTTGGCGGAACTTTACCCCGCCGCAACACACGCAATCGCCGATATCAGTCGCGTCAATCTGGAACCGGAAATCGCTATATTTAAAATAATCATGGAAATAAAAAAATGCTGTTAGATACCCATTGCCATTTGACATACGATATAGATAAAGACGGTGGCGTGGATGCCGTCATCGCACGCGCACGTGCCGCAGGTGTTGACTATATTATTTGCCCAACCGCCGACCCCGAAGATATTCCGGCGGCAATAAAGTTGGCCGAAAAATATGATAATGTTTTTGCAACGATTGGGATTCACCCTGAATATGCCGGCACCCGCGCGGCAGATTACATAACAGATGAAATTTTGGCACATCCGCGGGTTTTGGGCGTTGGCGAAATCGGGTTGGATTATCATGAAATGGCGGCCAATACGCGTAATGCACAAATAAAACTGTTCACAGAGCAATTAGAAATGGCGCGGCGCGCGGGGTTGCCCGTGGCAATTCATACGCGTGATGCCGAAGATGATACCGCCGCCGTATTGGCCGAATTTCCGGAAATTGGCGGGGTTATGCATTGCTTTACGTCTGGTTGGGGGTTGGCAAAGAAAATGCTGGACCGCGGATTCTTTTTTTCGGCAAGTGGCATTATAACATTTAAAAATGCCGGTGAAATACGCGATGTGTTTATAAAAATCCCGGCCGACAGAATTGTTGTCGAAACAGATTCCCCATATTGCGCGCCTGTGCCGTACCGGGGCAAAGTTTGCGAGCCGGCATTCGTTGTTGAAACCGCACGCGTGGTCGCAGATATAAAAAATATACCATTTGAAAAATTCTGTGATATAGTTGTAGAGAACACAAAAAGATTGTATCCAAAGATAAAGATTTAATATGACACGCAATATGATTAAATTTGGGGCTGTATCTGAAAACCGCAAAGCGCGGTTCAATTATACAACCGAAGATACTATCGAGGCCGGCATATCCCTGACCGGCGCCGAAATTAAATCTGTGCGTTATGGTTTGGTTACAATTGTGGACGGATTTGTGCAAAACAGGGGCGGCAATTTGTTCTTGGCCGGGGTTGAAATCCAAAGACTTCCAACCGCCGCGCGCTATATAAATTTTGATGAAAGACGGCCACGGCAATTGCTGTTACACCGTGCACAAATTAACCGTTTAATTGGTAAATTAAATGAAAAAGGCGCAACCATATTCCCGTTAAAGTTATACTTTAACAATCGTGGTAAATTAAAGGTGTTACTTGGGGTCGGATATGGTAAAAACCGTGCCGACAAACGCGAAACCATAAAACGCCGCGAATGGGAAAAAGATAAAGCCCGTTTGATGAAGGGTTAAAACACCAATGATATAAGTGGGCCCATGGAATGCACCGCCCAATATATAAATATAGCAACCAATACCACCACAAATGCCTTTAATAGATAATTCGATATAGTATATGCCGATGGACTTTTCATTTTTGCCTTTTTTAACTCTGTGTTTTGATTTTATATTATTTTATGTGCGTTTTTAATTTGATTTTTTGCCCATTGCGCGTTAGAATAAAACGCAAATTTAACCAAAGGGGGCGCGGATGTTTGACACAGAAAAATTAAAGACCTTTTCTTGGATAAATGTCGGAAACCCCGATCATACGGACTTTGAAAAATTACAGGAAGAATACAAAATTGACGAAGATACTATATCCGATATTTTGGACCCTGATGAGCAGCCGCGTATAGAACTAGAAGATGATTACAAAGTTATAATTGTCCGATTTCCTATTGTCAATCGCGAAACAGATACACAATGGCACACGGAACCATTGTCTATTATTTATTCGACCAACCGTGTGATTACTGTTTGCCGTAAAAGATGCGATTTGTTAGATAAAATTAAAAAAGACGAAAAAACATCCCGCGAAGAATTTATATTAAATATTGTCTACTATATTGCGGAATCTTACCTAAGATGCCTTAAAGAATTAAACAAACGCGTGGTCGCATCCAAGAAAAACCTGCAACAGCAAATAAGAAAACGCGAATTGCTGGCGTTATTGGATGTAGAAAACAGTTATACATTATACATGACAGGATTAAAAGGTAACCTTTCGGTGTTGGACAAGTTGGAAAAAATGCGAGGTTTCGCCAAGACCGATGAATGCGAAGAACTGATTGAAGATTCCCGCATCGAACTGTCCCAGGGTATAGAGGTGGTTACCAGTTATACGAAAATGCTGAAATCTATTAAGGAAACATTTGAAAGCGTCATTAACATAGATTCCAATACTTACATTAACAGACTCACCATGTGGAACATTATTTTGATGTTTCCAACACTGGTTGTGGGATATTACGGTATGAATGTCGCGTTGCCATTTGCAGAACATGCCGATACGGGCATTGTTATCTTTGTGATAATAATGGCGTTGCTAATGGGATATGCTTTGTTTATATTTGTGCGCCGCCGTATTGTTTAATCCAATGCGTTTGAAATTCTTGTAAAGTTCACATCAACATCTTCGGCACTTACATCAACATCGGCAAACCTGATTCCCTGGGCGGTACGCAACCATTCAATCGCCGGCATTGTGATACGCCAAAAACTGTCCAGACGGCGGCGAACAATTGCCGCGTCCGCATCATCGGCACGACCGCCACCTTCACGAATCCGCTTTTCAATACGCGCCAACATTATATCTTCGGGAACATTCATATAAACAACGCGAATATCAAATTTGTCCGCATAGTTTTTAACCAACCACTGTGCCTGGCCGACCGTGCGCGGGAACCCATCCAAAATAATATCGCCGGGGTTATTCTTAATGGCATCGGCAATAACACCAAACAAATCGGAATCTGGGACCAATTCGCCACGCGCCATTATTTGGGCCACAGGCGATTCCGGTGGTAACGCGCGCAATATTGCCCCTGTTTCAACATAACCATATCCATCCCGCGCAATAAGACGACGCGCATGCGTGCCCTTGCCTACGCCTTGGCCACCCATAAGAAGAATCATTTTTGATTTCATATACATTCCTTTCTTATTATTGTCGGAATTATATCACAAAAAAATCCCCGCGACAACGGGGATTTTTTGGTTTTATCGTGATCTATTTTGTTGGCGTGATTTATTTATACCACACAGTTCGTAAAATACATCTGCGCAATCAAAGCCTATTTCGGTAAGATTTGGGGCATTAATATTATCATCATATACATTCAGTTGCATATTGCTGTAAAATACCCGTTTACCAAATTTACGAACATTAGGGGCGCTGAACATAATACATTCTGTATTATCATGCAGTGAATCTTGACCCAATTCTGTTACAGCCGGCAAATCCACGCGTTCCAATTGAGAACAATACAGTGTTTCTATACCAGCATCCTGCATCTTTGGCACATACAGGCATTTTAAATCACGTGCTTCACGCAAAAATTTGTTACCACCGTGAACCAAGTCTGGGAATCCCGCAAAAGTCAAATATTGTGTCCCCATACCTTTCAAGAAATTAGTCGTCTTGTCTTGTTTTTCCAAACCAGGCATCCAAAGTTGAACCAATTTTTCACCACGAATCTTGGCTAACAACACTTTGCCCAAATATATCGAGTGCACATCATTTGGTCCATGAACAAATGTAATTGTATCGGCTTTGGCATTCTGGTAAACCATTTCAACAAATTCTTGGGAAATCTTTAAACATTCGGACACTGGGGGCATATCAAATCCATAGTATGCCGTAACAAAATCCGAAAATCCTGCCCCTGCTTCTTTATTTTTCTTTAATGAATAATCTTGTTTAAAAGTTTTCATATTAAATCCTTTGTTTATGCAATACAGCATAGACCAAATATAATTATTGTCAAGCAACTTATGCAAAATAAAAATCCCCGCAATTGTACGGGGATTTTTGTTCGTTTTGAAAACCGGTACAAGATTACTTCTTGCTGTTTTCAATTGCGGCACCAAGGATGTCGCCCAACACAGAACCACTATCCGCTTCGTTGGCGAATTCTTTAACCGCTTGTTTTTCCAATGTGACCTGAAGTGCACGGATGGACAATTTAACATTGTTGCCTTCAACAGAAACAACAGATGCTTCGACCGTATCGCCAACATGGAAACGGGATGTATCCTGTTCTGATTTTTCACGCGACAGGTCTGTACGACGAATTGTCCCACGAATATCGTTCGGCAAAGCCAAAACCAATTCATCCGGTGTAATTTCCGAAACCGTGCCGGAAACGACCGCACCTTTCTTGATAGATGCCGCGTTATTATCTGCGCCGGCGGTCAATTGTTTGATACCCAATGTAACACGTTCTTTTTCTGGATTGATATCCAAGATTTTCGCGGTTACTTCTTGGCCACGGACGAATTTCTTTAATTCTTCTTCGTCCAAACGGTTCCAAGACAGGTCAGAGATATGAACCATACCGTCCAATTCCGGTGTCAAAGCCACGAACAAACCAAATTCGGTTGTGTTCTTAATTGGGCCGGTAATAATGTCGCCAACATTGTGGGTTTCGGCAAATTGTTTCCATGGATTTGGTTGCAATTGTTTATAGCCCAACGAGATACGACGTTTTTCTTGGTCAATATCCAAAACAACAACGTTGATTTCTTGGCCATTTTGCAGAACTTTGCTTGGGTGAATATTTTTGTTTGTCCATGACAATTCAGACATATGGACCAAACCTTCGATATTGTTGCCCAAATCGACAAATGCGCCGTAATCAGTAACCGAAGAAACCTTGCCAGTAACCGTGTCGCCAACATTGAAAGCGCGTGATGCGGTTTCCCATGGATCTTCTTCCAATTGTTTTGCGCCCAATGAAATACGATGTGTTTCCGGGTCGAATTGGATAACTTTGACCTTAATCTTTTCGCCAACATGAACCAATTCACGTGGATGATTGACGCGTTTCCAAGACAAATCGGTAACGTGCAACAAACCATCAATTCCGCCCAGGTCAATAAACACACCATAATCTGTGATGTTTTTAACCGTACCTTCCAAAACCGCGCCAAGTTCAATATTCTTTAACGCTTCTTTTTGGGCGGCGGCGATTGTATCAGATTGAATCGCGCGACGGGAAACAATTGCGTTTGTACGCAAAGCATCCATTTTCAATACGCGGAATTTGTCTTTCAACCCAATCAGAGATTTCGCATCGCGAACCGGTTTATGATCAACCTGGCTTGACGGCATAAATGCGAACACACCATTGATATCAACAGTGTAACCGCCACGAACTACATCGATAATTGTACCTTCGGGATCGACACCTTCGGCAACAGTCTTTTCCAATTCTTTCCATGCCTTTTCTGCGCGTGCCTTGGCATAGGACAGAACCGCCGTACCTTCACGGGATTCATAACGTTCAACAAAAACGTCGATGATATCGCCAACGGCCGGCACAGATGCACCAAATTCCTTTAACGGAACGCGACCTTCGGATTTAAGGCCGACATCAACCAAAACAAAGTCGCCGCGAATATCTTTGACGGTACCCTTGGTCGCATAGCCTTGTAATGTTTCTTGTTTGCCGTAATTTTCATCAAACATTTTGACGAAGTCTTCGCCGGCAATTGGGTTAAATAAATCTTTGGATAAATCTTTCATTTAAATTCATACAAAGTTTGCCATCGCAGCCATATTTTTAGCAGAAAACCGCGAGGTCTTGCGGGGTTAATCGGACTGATTCCGCGCCCGCCCACGAAATCAGCACGCATT
>CACZUL010000038.1 GCA_902784285.1 uncultured Pseudomonadota bacterium
ACGCGAACAACATCGCCATACTTTTCGCCAAACAATGCCATGGCACCACGTTTTTTTGCTTCATCTATTGGCATCTCTTCGTGCAGAACCGCCATATCGGCATCAATCCATTGGTTAACCAGGTTTTCAACCGCGGTCTTTTCGTCGTCTGTCATCGCGCGTCCGAACGAGAAATCAAAACGCACAGAATCCGGCGCAACCCGCGACCCGCGTTGTTCGACATCGGTATTCAAAATCTTACGCAATGCCGCCTGCAACAAATGTGTTGCGGTGTGTGCGCGTGCGGTTTGTGCACGATTTTGCATATTCACAATTGGGCGCACAGCATCGCCAACAGAAATTTTTCCCACGACCGTTCCACGATGTAAAACGATATTGTTTGCGCGTGCGGCTTCGGACACATTTAGCACGACCGTATCGCCAACACGCAATTCGCCCATATCGCCAACCTGGCCACCTTGGGTGCCATAGAAATTTGTTTTATCCAATGCGACTTCTACTTCGGCACCATTTTCTGCGGAATCTATAAATTCACCGTTGCACAAAATCGCCAAAACCTTTGATGTCATATTTTCATCTGGGGCATATTTTGCCGTATCCACCGTTGCGGGTAAATCGGTTCGCGATTCCCAGAATATTTTTGTCCCGCGTGTGTTTGCGCGACTGCGTTCTTTTTGTGCCGCCATTTCTGATTCGAAACCTGCGACATCAACACTGATGTTTTTATCGCGCAGAATCATTTGTGTTAAATCCAATGGAAATCCGTATGTGTCGAACAGTTTGAATGCGACCGCGCCCGGCAATACATTGCCACTAATTTTTGGTAATTCACTGTCCAGTAATTTCATACCATTGTTCAACATATCGGCAAAGGCATTTTCTTCATTTGTGATAATTTCCACAACATGCGCCTGGTTTTTTTTCAGTTCCGGATATGCCGCACCCATTTGTTCGACCAATGCCGGGTACAGTTTCGATAACAATGCGCCATTGTGTCCCAAGATTTGTCCATGTCGCATTGCACGCCGCAAGATACGACGAATAACATATCCGCGATCACTGTTTGATGGTATAACACCGTCCGCAATTGCGAAACCAACAGAGCGCAAATGGTCAGTAATAACCTTGAAACTGGTAATATTTTCAGGTGTTTCCGCCACACCGGTAACATCGCTTACTGCGCGTTTTAAATTCATAAACAAATCGGTATCATAGTTATCGATTTTACCCTGAAGCATTGCCGCCCAACGTTCCAGACCCGCACCCGTATCAACATTTTTCTTAGGAAGTGGTGTAAGGTTTCCATTTGCATCGCGGTCATATTGCATGAAAACATCGTTCCAGATTTCGACATATCGGCCACCATCTTCGTCTGGCGAACCCGGCAAACCGCCCGGAACATTTTCGCCAAAATCGTAGAAAATTTCACTGCATGGGCCGCATGGACCGGTATCTCCGGCCGACCACCAATTATCTTTACCCAAACGAATAGCCTCTTTGCCGGCGACTTTGCGCCAAATTTCCGCGGCTTCGTCATCAGATTCATGGGCCGTAACCACCAAACGTTTCGGGTCGATTCCGATAACATTGGTCAACAAATCCCATGACATTTCAATTGCGCCTTCTTTAAAATAATCGCCAAAAGACCAATTGCCCAACATTTCAAAGAATGTATGATGACGACCATCAAAACCAACATCTTCCAAATCATTGTGCTTACCACCTGCACGAATGCATTTTTGCACGTCCGCCACGCGCGGGGCAGGGGCATTTTCCAGCCCTAAGAATATATTTTTCCACGGCACCATGCCCGCAACCGTGAACAACAGTGTCGGATCATTCGGAATCAGTGATGCCGAAGGTACAATTTTATGCCCATGTGATTCAAAATAATTCAAAAATAATTTTCTTATATCATCATATGTCATTGTGGGTTTCCTTAATGTTTCGATTTGGTGGAATTATAGAACTTTATATGCCGTCTGCAACCATATTTTGCGTGGCGGCGGTTTCTATCATTTTTGTGAATTTTTTTATGGTTGCCGATATTGTTCTGCGCATTACAATATTGTTTGATGGTGTCCGACCAATTTGAACCGCAACATAGTTTGTGCGATTCATATATATAGGCGACATTTCTGGATGCCGCGCGCGCACAAATGCGTTTAATCCCGCCCACAACATTGCCGAAATCGGCACAGAATATTTTGTTTGCGATAATAAATTATATATGTCTGGTAACATATCTTGGACGAATTTTGAAAATTCAAATAAAATATTCGCGCGAATCATTGTTCCGTTAATATCAAAGTGTGGCCCTGTTTTACCAATTGGTGCGCCATTTACCCAATCTGTTGATATTTTAAATACATCAGTTACAGATTCATAAATTGTTGTTGCGTCCTGAACAATTGCAAATGTTGTGTCATTTACATTTGGTACACCGACATCAATAATTACATCTGTATCGCCATTGAATATAATCCAATCACACGGAATTTTTTTACTTTGAATATATTCAACAGCAGCCAAAGTCGATTCTAATTCATTCAATGTTTTTTCTGAATTTATAATATATGTTCGACCGTGCCAGCCAAATCTTTGCACCAAACGATGCGACAGTTTCTGATTTGGATTGCGGTTATATATAACCAATGATAACCGACCGCGGAATTTTCGTAAACGCGGCAACGATATGCGCAAAGCATCCAAATCAAGAACTGTAATGATGCCCGTAATATGGGGTTTCTTGTTAAACATGCCCAAATTGTAAATAAAAGTTGCAAAAATTGCAATTGGTTAGTTTTTTATGATATAATAGATGCATAGACGGGAAAGAAACGATGAAAAAATCTATGATATCTACGATAATATTATTGACCATCATTATACTGATGGCATCGTTTGATTTGTCATTAGATGGGTCTCCTCCGATTCGACTGGACCCCAATATTTCAGGTAAGGCACTTTTTGTTTGTCCGGCGGCAAGCAATTTCTGGGACCCGATGGCGGCAAGTTTTCGGCTGTTTGATCGTTATATATTGATGGGCTTCTTTTTTGCGGCGATTCTTTTAACTTTCTTTTGGGGATGGGCATTATATCAAAACCTTTTGAAAGATTCGTTTAACAAAGATGCCTTTGCCAAACCGTGGGGATTTACCAAGTTATTGTTTTGGGCGGGCATTATTATGCTGTTTATTTTGAACACACCAAATCGTTACAGAACGGTTGAAGTTACGGGCCACCCAGGCGATTATGTCCTGTGTGAAAACACGTCTTTGGGTGCCAAAGTCGTCCCCAGCAGTTCTGTCCATGACAAATAGAAAAATAAAAAATTTTTCAATGTTGTAAATTCATCTTGACTTAAATGGCGGAATTCTCTACGATTCGTTTAGGCAACACAGGCAATGCCCACAGAAATAGTTTGATTTGGCAAATCATTTTGTTGAATTGGGCGTGAAATATGGTTTTTGTGGACATTGCCGTGTGGTGCTGGGACACCTTAAATAAATTTATGAAAGGAGAAAAATATGAACAAACAACAATTGATTGAAGCAATCGCAAACGAAGTAGATGTAACCAAAGCAACTGCTGCTGCATGCTTGGATGCGTTTATCAACACTGTTACCAAAGTTCTGAAAAAGAAAGGTGACGTTCGTTTGGTCGGTTTTGGTACATTCACAACCGCAAAACGTAAAGCGACAACAGGCCGCAACCCACAAACAGGTGCTGCGATTAAGATTCCGGCTTCTACTCAGCCGAAATTTAAACCTGGTAAAGCTTTGAAAGATGCTTTGAATTAAACTATGGTTTGATTTGTATTTCACACCGCCCGATTGGGCGGTGTGTTTTTGTATAAAATATTTTTTGTTTATGTGTTTTTCTGATATAATTTTTATCAAGGTAATAAAAAGGTTTTAATATGAAAAGTATAGTTAGAATCGTTAAAGATAAACTGTTAGAATATTCAAAAAAATCTTTTGAAAAAGACGGATATGATTTTTGGAACAATCACATAAAATATGTTTTTAAACATGCTCACGATTTGGCTGTTAAACGTGATGCTGATATTGAAGTTTGTGAATTAAGCGCTCTATTTCATGATATGGCCATGGTAGCAGGTTTTGGACCACGTGATGAACATGAAAAATACGGTGCCAAAATGGCGCGGTCTATGCTGACAGAACTTGGCTATCAAAAAGAAAAAATAGATTTAATTGAAAAGTGTGTTTTACATCATAGGGCCAGTAAAGAAGACACGCGCGATACGATTGAAGAACAAATTATTGCGGATGCGGATGTTATCGCACACTTTGATAATATTCCATCCTTGTTCAGTTTGGCATATAACAAAATGAAATTATCGATGGAAGAGGGTAAAGATTTTGTTAAAAATAAATTAACAAACGATTATAAAAAACTTAGCCCCATCGGCCAAAAAGAATTGCGAGAAAGATTCGATACAATAATGAAGGTATTATTTATTGAATAAAAAAAATAATCCGCAGAACAGCGGATTATTTTCATTTTATATAAGATTAAAACAAATACTTAATCGTTAAACCGCCAAACCAACCGGTGCGGCCACCGTCATGACGACCAACATTTATGCCAAAGAATAAATCATCTACATACTTTTCAATCTTGATGCTGTATTCAAAATAATTATCTGTTTTAAGTTTTTCTATTTTGGCATATTCCACGTATGTTTCGCCACCACTTACAAAGTTCATAACATACGCGCCGCGTGCCCCAATTGACCATCCATTACCAAGGTCGGAAATAATGTCAATTCCCGGGGTTAATTCAAACGTGCCAAAATTCTTGTTGTCAATGTTTTCGCCATTTTTTAATACATAGTTTGGCGAAAATATCCACATATATCCACCACGAACATTTGGACGCAGAACAAGATGTTCATCAATTGCAAATTTATATGCCGCGTCCAAATTGACCGCAACCCAAACATTGTTAAAGTTCTTGGCCGTTGTCATGTCATTAACATCATTTGCCATCAAACCAAAATCTGCGACAAAATTTAAGTCAAAATCATCGATGCTTTGATGTGCCAATACGCCAAAAAATCCGCCATTTTGGTCAATATCAACACCGTTGTTTTCGATGTCTCCACCAACATATCCACCAAAGAATTTTAAATCCAACGGGCGATTATACAGTGTTTCATGATTGTTCCCGAATTCAAGCATACCCAAATTTAGTGTTGTATCCATGTGTGGATATGATTTGAATTTTAATTCTTCATCCATATGTTCCCATGTTGCGCCGATATATGCATTTGATGTGTCGCCACCACTGCGGCCAATCAAAGGCAAAACACCAGTATCATCACCATATTCGCCATAGTAAATCATTTCGCCGTATGCATCTGGATCTTGCGCTTTCTGCTTTATGCGCGGTGTTACATTATCGTGTTCCGGCAGAACAATTGCGCGATTCACAATATAGTGTTGCATCCCAATAATATTATGCGCAGCGATTGAGTTCGCGTTATAACCAAAATCCGCCGCCACTGCATTGCCGGCGTATAAAGTTGCGATTAAACCAAATGTAAAATATGCTGGTTTCATAAGCATTTCCCCCTGTTGTTTTCTATGATGAAATTATTCTAGCATATAAGAATACGGTTTGAAAAGTTTTTATTGTGAAAAATTTATTTTTTATTTAGAATGACCGGCATGAAAAAAGAATCTGCAATTAAATTAGACCGGCCGATTGTTATGGTTGGACTTATGGGGGCGGGCAAGACCAGTGTCGGTCGCGCATTGGCGCACCATTTGGCGGTGCCGTTTGTCGATTCGGACAAAGAAATAGAACGCGCCGCCGGTTGCAGTGTTGTTGATATATTCTCGCTTTATGGTGAAAAAGAATTCAGACGCGTTGAACAACAGGTTGTATCGCGTCTGTTGGACACGCCACCGGCACCCAAGGTTATATCCACAGGTGAAGGCGCGTTCATAACGCCTGCGGTTCGGGAAAAAGTCCTGGACCAGGCGATAAGCATATGGTTAAAGGCAGATTTGGATTTGTTGGTAAAACGAACCCGTTTTCGCGATACGCGCCCGCAACTTTTGCACAACGATAATAAAAAAATCCTTGCTCAATTGATTGCGGAGCGGTATAACACATATGCACTGGCGGATATAACCGTTGAAACGTTTGACGAAAATTTGCGCAAAACGTTGGCCAAGGTTATAGATGCACTGGAACAACATTTGAAACAAAAGGAACAAAAAAATGGCAATAAGTAATTTTATCAAAGAATTTCGCAGTTTTGCAGAACGCGGTAATGCAATCGATATGGCGATTGGTATCATCGTAGGTTCTGTGATGACCAGTGTTGTTAATTCATTGGTCAAAGATGTTATTATGCCTCCGATTGGATTGTTGATTGGTGGTGTTGATTTTTCACAATGGTTCTTTGTGTTGGCGGGTGGCAACGGCCAAACATTTAACACTATTGCCGAAGCCCAGGCCGCAGGTGCCACTACATTGAATTTGGGTGTGTTCTTGAACACGGTAATCAGTTTCATTATCACAATGTTTGCGGCGTTCTTGATTGTTCGCACGGTGAACAAGATGAAATCTAAACAGGCGGTTACGACAACGACATGTCCGTATTGCAAACAAACGGTTGATATCACGGCGACAAAATGTCCACATTGCTGCTCGGCATTAAAGGCCGGTGAAGTCAAACCTGCAGAAGAAAGCGATTTGAATAAAGGTATCAAGAAATTGAAAAAAATCGTAAAGATTAAAAAATAAAAATATCATCACTTTATTAAAACCGTCATACATTGTGGCGGTTTTTTTCTTGCAAAAAATTTACTCAATTTGTATTCTGACACAGTACAAAGGAGTTAAAAATGAAATGGGTAATTTTAATTATTTTGGTGTTAGGTGTTTTTGGATATTTTCTTTTTCCGCGTAATAAATGGGATAACGTATTTCCAAAGAATTCCGAAGTTATCACCCAAAAAGTGCATTTTCACAATCGGTATGGTATCGAATTGACCGGTGATTTATATATGCCGAAAAAGAAAAGTGCCGACAAAATGCCCGCGATTGCGGTGTCTGGTCCATTTGGTGCGGTCAAAGAACAATCGTCTGGCCTGTATGCTCAAGAAATGGCCTCACGTGGATTTATAACGTTGGCATTTGACCCGTCGTTTACCGGTGAAAGTGGCGGTAATGTTCGTTATGTCGCATCTCCAGATATTAACACCGAAGATTTTTCGGCTGCGGTTGATTATCTGGCAAATCGTAATGATGTTGATGCAGAAAAAATTGGTATTATTGGCATCTGTGGCTGGGGCGGTATGGCAATCAATGCTGCGGCAATGGACACCAGAATCAAAGCTACTGTTGCATCAACCATGTATGACATGACACGT
>CACZUL010000039.1 GCA_902784285.1 uncultured Pseudomonadota bacterium
ATGGTCCAAAGACAACAGTACCAAGGTCGGCTGTGTGATTGTTAGCCCCAACAAAGCAATCTTATCTATGGGGTATAACGGATTCCCGCGCGGCATAAATGATAACATCGTTGAAAGGTGGAAACGACCCATTAAATACGAATTTGTTGTGCACGCCGAAGAAAATGCCATTTTAAATGCGGGCCGAAATGGAACCAGGCTGGATGGCGGTATTTTGTACGCAACAATGGCGCCATGTACGCGTTGTGCGGGGTCCATAATTCAAAGTGGCATACGTGAAATAATCTATTTAGATCCCGACCTTGACAGGCAAATTCCGGGTTGGCGTGATTCACTTGGCATATCATTTCAGATGTTTGACGAAGCCGGTGTAAAACACAAATCATTGGGCACCGCCCAGGATATGATGCAAAACATCGCAAAATTACAGCAAAAATCATACTAAGAAAAACCCCGCCAATTGACGGGGTTTTGAATAACCAAAATTGCTAAATTTTAAATGCTGTCCGCATTTATCCAGCGACCGTTCTTTAACAGACCCGGTGCCATACCTTCGTTGCTGCGCAATGTGTCGATAACACGACGTGCAGATGGCGCGTCCAAATTCACAATACGAACCTTGAACATATCGCCTTCTTTGACAACAGTTGCATCGCCGTATGCGCGCATTTTCTGAACCAATGCGTTGGCACTGTCTTCGGCATAGAATGCCGCGACTTGGACACTGTAATCACCCGCAGATGTTGTGGCCGCCGATGCCGGTTGTGTGGCAACGGTTGTTTCTTCTTCCACGACAGTCGTTGTTTTTTCGCCAATTGTCGCGTTCTTGACCGCAATAGATTGTTCTGGCAAAACCTGAACTTGGACCTTGGACTGATTAGTCAAACCAATCTTGGCCGCCGCCGCCGGAGATAAATCCATAATACGCGTATTCACAAATGGCCCGCGATTATTCACACGAACGGTTACAGCCTGGCCATTTTCAAGGTTTGTTACCTTGGCAATTGTTGGCAACGGCAAAGTCTTACTTGTGGCAACCATTTGTGCCATATCATATGTTTCACCATTACTGGTCTTTGTTCCGTTTAATTCAGTCGGAATTATGCCCGCCATACCGGTTTGATTATATGTCAAATCTTCGGTTGGAATGTATTGAACATCTTCAACTTTGTACGCATTACCGATATAATAGCGCGGTGCCGCCGCCATCAAATATGTGTCATTTAATGTTTCTGTGGCAAGTGTTTCTTCGCCAAAACCATCAGAACCATATTCAGATGTTTTCGTTGTTTCGGCACATGCCGCAAGCAAAGCGGTTAAGACCGCCAATGATACCAATTTTTTCATTATGGGACTCCTTACATTCTTATGAGTGTATTTTATCACATAAAAAAGGTGGTTTCAACTTTATTTTATTATATTTTTTTATTCAGTAAAAATGCGATTGGCAAATACACTATTCCAAATCCCGCAATTGCCAATCCCAATGATATGATACCGGTTACAGGCACAAACCATAATGCCAAACCCAATGCCGCCGATAAAAATCCAAATAATGCCATCGCACGAATTGTTCGTCCATCTATTTTAACAAGGCCTTTGCGCCGACACGCACGACCCAACAAATAATTTTTGACATAGCCACTTATTACAACACCAATTGGTATCGCCAAATATCCCACAAACCAAAACAGCGCAACATAAATCACAGATGCCACGGCCAATGATGTAACACTGGTCTTGACCGGTGTTTTAACATCTTGGGATGCATAAAGTGTTTTGCTGTAAATTTGACTTATCAACATGGCGGGCAACACGAAAACCTGAATCATGATTGCAATGGCAACCGCATGCGTAGATTCCGGAGTCCATGCGCCATATTCAAACAAGTATTTTATAATTGGTTCCGCCAATACAAACAGACCCGCCACACACGGCATTATCAACATCATAGATTGGCGCATAGACGAATTTTGCTGAATATAAACACTGCGCATATTTTTATCCGCCAACGCATTTGATATAGATGACATCAAAACCGTTCCAACCGCCAAACCAATCATCGCAAATGGTAATTGAACAATACGGTCTGAATAATAAAGCCACGATACCGCGCCACTTTCAAAACTTGCCACCAATGTCCCAAGGATAATTGTTATTTGGTAAAAACCGTTACCAATAATACTTACCCCGAATCGTTTGAACATTGTTTTGATTCCCGGTGTCCAACGCGGCACAATAAGATGCAAACCAAAATGTTTATGCCGTATACGCGCCCACAAAACCAAACACTGGATTATACCAGACAACACAACCGTACCCGCCATGATATACAGCACCGTATCTGATGCCCCAATATACATAGATGCCAATAATGCGCCAATTAACATTATATTCAAAAGTACCGGCATAAATGCCGCCAACATAAACCGCGAAAACGCGTTCAGAACCGCCGATAAAAATGCTGCACTGCATATAAATATCACATAGAAAAACATTATGCGCGATATAACAACCGTCAATTCCATCTTACCGGGAACATCGGCGAACCCAGGTGCCAAAATCCACACAACTATTGGCATAAATATTTCAAATATTATTGTTATGCCCAACAATACAACCGCCAACCAAGAAAACACATTTTTTGCAAACGATTCGTCGCGTTTAGAGTCGGCATACATAGGAATAAATATCGCCGATAACGCACCTTCGCCAAGCAAATCACGAAATAGATTTGGTAACTTAAATGCCGCCAAGAAAATATCAGAAAGCCGCCCCGCGCCCAACACACGCGCAATAAGCATATCACGGATGAATCCGAATATGCGGCTTATACCAGTCATAAGGCCGACCCCGAAAATATGTTTGCCAAGTTTCATAGTTTGGATTATACTGCCCAATGTAGAATAAAATCAAGACAGGAATAAAAAGACATGAAAAAAATATTTTTTGCGACTTTAATCAGTGTGATACTTGCCGGATGCGCCGGGGATTCCCAGAAAATTGTTCCCCAAGAACCGTTGGCCGACCTTTATGATGCCGCGTACGCGGAATTTGAAGATCGTGATTATGACGATGCGGCCGAAAAATTCTTGACCGCGGAAACCCAATACCCGGCCAGTCCATGGGCCGCCGATGCATTGATTATGGCGGCATATTCGCAATATCTGGATGATGATTTTGCCGGCGCATTGCTTACCACCGACCGTTTTATGCGGTTTCACCCGGGGCACAAAGATGTTGCCTATGTCTTGTATTTGCGTGGTATGTGCTATTATCGCCAGGTCAGTGATGTTCGCCGCGAACCAGGAATGTCGGTCTATGCGTTACAGGCGTTTCAACAATTGGTTGACCGGTTCCCGCGATCGCCGTATGCCCAAAATGCAAAAAATAAAATTAATATCTTAAAAAATTATATCGCCGGTAAAGTGATGTATTCTGCCCGAAACGATATGAAGAAAGAAAATTGGGCCAGTGCAATTACTAAATTTCAATCTATTGTTACCGATGCCCAAGAAACAGTTATGCCCGCCGAAGCGATGTATCGTTTGACCGAGGCTTATACCGCAATCGGGTTACAGGAACAAGCAGATGGATACGCACAAATGTTAAAATTGAATTTTCCAGAAAGCGATTGGGCGAAAAAGTTAGATAAATAATATGCGAAAATTATCCGACCAAGATATTGCCGATATGATTGGCGCGCCATTTGCGCCTGATGATAATAACACGCGAAAACAGGTTCGCAGTGAATTAAAATTATCAAAACGAATTCCAAAACCCGTACATGTGCCATCGCATGTAACATTGGATTTGCATAGGCACACAATCGAACAGGCATGGGCCGAAATAATGGAAATCGCGCGGTCTGGGGCAAAAACCGCAACGATTATTACTGGGGCCAGTGGAATATTAAAAATTAAATTTCAAGATTGGGTTCGCGAAAGCGTGCTTAGTCCATATATCATTTCATGTGTTCCGTTGAACAACGGCAGTTTTGCGGTTAAATTTCGGAAAGTGTCTTAACGTTGGCCGCACAATTTATGTTCTCGTTCAATATAATCAGGATACGGGTTCACAGATTTTCCATTTTTTAACACCGCATAATGCAGATGCGGGCCCGTGACGCCATGACCGGTGGCACCAACCCTGCCAATTAAACATCCCGCAGATAATTTTTCACCTTGTTGAACGGACACCGCGGAAAAATGACAAAAACGCGTGGCATAACCATCCGAGTGTTTTATTTGTACACCCTTGCCACAATCATAACTGTTAAGGACGACCCATTCTACAACACCGTTTGCCGGCGCATAAACAGGTGTTCCGGTTGTTGCCCGCAAATCGATTCCACCGTGGAAATGTTTATTATTCATTTCACGCGGGCCATACGGAGATGTTATACACGCCACATGTCCCAATGGGCTGCGGTACGGAATACCACGATTTTCAAATGTTGCATCTTTGACCGCACAGTTCTGGAAATTCGGGTTGGGTGTCGCCACAGGCGATTGAACCGTGGCGGACGAATACAAAGTTGGAAAAGTCGCAATTGATATTTCTGGTTCTTCGACTAGTGGCGGGGTCAACGAACCATCTTCATTTTCTGTATATCCGTGTTCTTCTATCAATTCTTCATGAACAAGACTGTTCCACCGTTCATCGGCCGCCAATTGGTCTTCCCATTTTGGCATAACATATGCGCATCCGGAAACGCAATTTCCATCTTTATCGTATACGCTTTCAACAATGGCATCATAATCCGCACTTTTGAAAGCCATACGTTCTATAAACGACAAATCATCTATGGTTTTTGGGAATTCGGTCGGCGATAAAAAACCCGCATGCGCCAACGCGGCACAGAAAATTGCAAACGAACACAATGCCATAATTTGTAATCGCATACTTCATTTTACCATATTCCGGAATAAAAATAAATCTGTTGATTGAAATTATTTTTTTTAATACCATGCGCAGTATGAAAAGAATCAAAACTGTTTACGACCATATTCACTCTAATAATGTCAAGACCACTATCTTGGTGATTTTGTTTCCGATTATATTTGTTGCGTTGGTATTTTTGTTTACTTGGATTGTTATGCCAATGAATGATGCGATGAATACCGCCGTTCGCGTCGCGGTGCCGACATTTGTCGTGTGCATAATATGGACACTTATATCGTGGGCGTTTGGTGATTCTATGATGCTGAATATGGCGGGGGCGAAACAGATAAACGAATCCGATCCCGATTATAAATATATCTATAAATCGGTGGAAAATGTTGCACTGGCCGCCGGTTTGCCAACGCCACGCGTGTATGTGATAAATGATTCCGGACTGAACGCGTTTGCAACAGGGCGCAGCCCGCGCGACGCAACGGTTGCATTGACACGTGGAATTATTCAAAAATTGGACCGCATTGAACTTGAGGGCGTAATTGCCCACGAAATGGCGCATATTGGCAATCGTGATATAAGGTTGGATATGTTTATTATTACCGGAATTGGTGTTACGGTGTTTATTGCGGACATCTTATTGCGTGGCATGCGTTATTCCAACACGCGCAGTAATGATAAAAACAATGGCGCGGCGGTTATTTTGATGGTTTGGTTGGCGTTCACGGTGTTTAATGTGATTATTACACCGTTATTGCGTATGGCGATTTCGCGCCGGCGTGAATATGCGGCGGATGCGACGGGTGCCAAGATAACCCGCAACCCGATTGCGTTGGCAAATGCGTTGCGAAAAATATCGGGAAATTCAAATGTCAAATCTTTATCAAACCAAAGTGCAATGGCATCTGTATGTATTGCGAACCCGTTGGGCCAGCGGGCATTTTTGGGTGAATTATTGGCGACCCATCCGCCGGTGAAAAAAAGAATTCAAAGATTGGAATCTATGGGTAGTTAATGTCTAAGGAGAAAAAGAAATGGCAAACCTGCACTTTCATTACGGTGTCATGGGCAGTTCTAAATCAGCAAAACTGATTATCGAAGCATATAATTTCCGTCAAAAGAATACCCAGATAGAAATTATAAAACCTGCGTTTGACAATCGATTTGGCGCGACTCAGGTAAAATCGCGTGCCGGCGATTTGGCGGTTGATGCGGTCGCGTTGCCTGATTTAAGCAATTACAATATAAATCCGGACACGGCTGTTTTGTTGGTGGACGAAGTGCAATTCTTTTCGCCGGCCGATATTGATAAACTGGTTGAAATTGCAGACATGCACGGCAAAATTGTTATGTGCTATGGTTTAATGGTGGACAGCAACGAACAATTATTCCCCGCATCCAAAAGGTTAATAGAAGTTGGCGCAAAATTGCATCGTTTGGAATCCAGTTGCCAAATTCCGGGCTGTATGCGATTGGCCACCCATCATTTGCGTTTTGACGCATCTGGCCGCGTTATCCGCGCCGGCGAACAATTTGCATTGGGCGATTCAAACTATAAATCCGTATGCCGAGGGCATTTTAATCAAATGTATCGAAATATTCGCGTCAATCAAAAATAAATACTTTTTTCTTGCAATCGGAATATTTTGGTATAGAATAATGTGCGTTGCACCCATAGCTCAACTGGATAAAGCGTCTGACTACGGATCAGAAGACTGAGGGTTCGAATCCTTCTGGGTGCGCCAGGATAAAAATAAAATCGAAACCAAGTAGATTTTGCAAACGGAGTGCAGCGAAATCATCACGGGTTGCGCGCAGCCGGCACATCGTGCCGTGCGAGCGAATCCTTCTGGGTGCGTAGTGTATTTTTTATTTATTGTTTATCAAGGGGAATGAATGGGTGCGCCACCCTTCGCCAAGGCTATGGCTGGCAGGCCAGAAATTCAAAGCAATCTGTTTGCTTTTATTGAATTTTTATGGTACAATTTCATGCGTTAACACAAGGAGCAACACAATGAATGCACAAGAAAAAATGGGAAAAGTTATTATCGGAACCGTTCGTGCCGTTATGCGCGGACGCAACTTTGATGTTGATATTCAACCGGTTGAAACAAATAAACTTGAAACAATTACGGGCAAATCGGACAAAGGCACTTTCAAAATTGTATATGACCACAGTAAAATATATGTGAAGGTGAACGATCAAGAAATGACATTTGATAATCAATGGGACGAAAGTTTTATAACACTTAACAGCACAATAAAACATCAATGCTATGGATATCGCAATAATCACTATTATCGCGACGATAAAGGCAATTGGATAAAAATGCCGGCCAAAACCGGGCTGTTCGCACGGATTTTTGGCAAACGCGCAAAATAAAAAACCGCCACGTTTGTGGCGGTTTCTTGTATTTCGATAAATCTTTATTTATTTTCATCAACCGATACGGGTTCGGCCGGTGTTGCCGGGACTTCTGATTGCGGTGCCGTTGTCGGTGTTGGTTCACCCGCCAATTCATCGGCCGCCAATTCTTCACGCAGACCACTTTGCGCATCGCCAACGCCAGATTTTGCAGAAACAATTGCCAATGCCGCGCACAATACAAAGAATATCACCGCCAACCATGTTGTTAACTTGGTCAGGAAATTCCCCGCCGCCGCACCAGTAAGCGCGCCTCCAAACATAGATGCCGCCGCAGATCCGGACATTCCACTGCCTTCGGATTTCTGTAACAAAATAATGCCAGTCATAAATACGGCAACGATAATCAACAACACCAATAAAATTGAAAACATGTTTTTTCCTTTATTTGATTTTAACCGATTTTAATTGTCAAATTACGAAATTGCAAGTTTTTTGAACAATGCCGCCGCGGCCGCAATACTGGCCGACTTTTTTGATGAACCTGAACCCGTTGCGGTTTGTCCCATTGCCGTTACATTTACCGTAAACACAGGGCTGTGTGCGGGACCGGTAACATCCAGATATTCATACACCGGTAATGCGCCATTGTCGTGTTTTTGCACATATTCTTGTAATTTTGTTTTTGAATCTTTGGGGGCTTCGGCCTCGGCCGCGGCAAGCGGTGTCCAAATTTCCGTAATAAACTTACGCGTTTCTTCAAAACCACTGTCGAAATACATGGCACCAAGTAATGCCTCCATCGCATTGGCAATCATGTGGCGTTTGCGACCACCCGTGAAATGTCCATGATGCAACGATTTTTCCAACTCCATCTTGGTTGCGACAGTCGCCAATGTGTCAGTTGAAACCAAAACAGCAAAACGACGGGCAAGTTCGCCTTCGGTTTCATTTGGAAACATACGATATAACAACGCAGCAACCGATAATCCCAAAACACGGTCGCCGACAAATTCCAACTTTTCATTATTATGTTCGATATTGGCACCACTTTGGGTCATAGCCAAATCTAATAATGCTTCGTCTTTAAATTTGTATTTTAATTTCATTATTTTGCCTTTTAATGGATACCTTTACCAAAGCGGTTCCAACGCATTTTAGCATTCCAATTCCAAAAAGCAACCATCGGTGCCGCATAATTATGCGAATACCACACAAACCATACACGCCCTAAAATATTATCAACCGGAACGAAACCAACATCTGCGCGACTATCATTGCTGTTATCACGGTTATCGCCCATAAAGAACAGGTGATTTTCTGGGACAACATATTCTGCGGTATTATCCATATATTCATGGTCAGAAAATTCTATGATACTGTGTTCAACACCATTGGGTAAAACCTCGGTATACTCGGTGGCCGGGAATACACCGCACATACCCTCGTGGGAACGGCACAACCGGTCGTTCTTATACTCAATCGTATAGTTGAAATTAGCCGGGGCATTATCAACCCAAATCTTGTTACCACGAACAGTCATATTATCGTGATAATATCCAATCGAACGCAATGATTGTGGTAAAACCGCCACAACATATGGCCGTGGATCTTTACGTTCTAGCACTTTGCCATTTATATACAAACGTCCATTTTTCACCTGAATCACATCACCCGGTAACCCAACAAGACGCTTTACAAAATCCACAGATTCATTTTTCGGATTACGGAACACGATGACATCACCAACCGCGGGCATTTTCTTGAACACGCGCCCGTTCCATAACTTCCAAGAACCAAATGGGAAAGAATAACGCGAATACCCATACGACCATTTGGTAACAAAAATATGATCGCCAATATGCAACGATGGAATCATTGAACCCGATGGAATATTAAACGGTTCAAGAAACAAACTGCGGAAAACGACCGCTATTAAGATTCCATAAAACAATGTATCAAACCACTCGCGAGCCCGATTTTTAGGTTTAATTGGCATATTTTTTCCTTTCTTTTAATAAATTTTATGTTTCGCATTTTATAACTTGAATTCAATTATGGCAAGTCTATAATGTGAAAATCATGATTTCTTTAAATTCGATTATCTTTAACGGCATGGATGCGACAAAAATCGATGTCCAGGTGCAAATTTCTGCTGGATTGGGTAAGCCCGATTTTAAAATAATTGGATTGGCCGATCGCGCCGTCAAAGAATCCGCAGAACGCATTGTTAATGTCCTTGCATCACTGGGGTTGCAATTACCAAATAAAAGATTGACGGTAAATCTTTCGCCGGCCGATGTTGAAAAAAGTGGCGCACATTTTGATTTACCTATACTGTGCGGAATTTTATGTGCATTTGATATTCTGCCCCAAGATAAATTATCAAAATATGTTATTATAGGCGAAGTCGGATTAAACGGAACAATTGTTAAAACAAACGCAGTATTGGCGGCCAGTGTTTGGGCCGGCAAGAATAATTTTGGAATTATATGCCCCGGTGAACAAGGGGGCGAAGCACGATTGGCGGGGCATGATAATATATTGGCACCGCATCATGTTTTGGAATTGATAAATCATTTTAATGGCAAATGCCCGTTAAATGTCCCTGATATGCCGAAACTTAAACAATCTGATGAATCAAACATAGATATGTCCGAAGTCCACGGCCAGGCCGCCGCCAAACGCGCGTTGGAAATCGCCGCGGCAGGCGGACACGCAATGTTAATGGTTGGCCCGCCGGGTTCGGGTAAAACAATGTTGGCATCTCGGTTGGCAACAATTATGCCAGAAATGACCGCGGACGAGATGTTGGAAACATCTATTATTTATTCTATTGCCGGTGGATTGGACAGCAAAACCTTAATATCACATCGCCCATTTCGCAGCGTTCATCATACATCAAGCCCAGTGGCCTTGGCCGGTGGCGGTTCAGATGCCCGACCGGGTGAAATATCATTGGCGCATAATGGTGTTCTGTTTTTGGATGAATTGCCGGAATTTAATCGCGCAACGTTGGAAATTCTGCGACAACCGATGGAATCTGGCAAGATTATGATTTCGCGCGCACGGCGCAACGCGACATACCCCGCACAATTTCAGTTAATCGCGGCGATGAATCCGTGCCCATGCGGACATTTAGGTAATGCCGCCCTGTCCTGTTCACGCGCCCCCCGCTGTGCCGAGGCATACCAGAATAAAATTTCCGGTCCATTATTGGACAGAATAGATTTACATGTGGATGTTGATGCGGTGAATCCGTGGGAAATGCGTTCCAATAATTCCGAACCATCTGAATCCAGTGCGACAATACGCGAACGTGTTGTGCGCGCGCGCAAAACACAAATATTGCGCCAGGGTTATGTTAATGCACGTCTGGATGGTTCAGATTTAGAGAAATATGCTCCGCTTTCCGATGAAATGACCAATTTTCTTAATATGGCCGCCGAAAAAATGGGAATGTCGGCACGCGGTTACAATCGTATAAAACGCATAGCGCGTACAATTGCGGATTTACGTGGCGCAAATGATATAAGCATGGATGATTTGACCGAAGCATTATCATACCGCCCTATAAATCGCGGAAAATACGGCGTTAAATAACTTTACTAGAATTCAAGACGAATACCCAACATAACATTGGTATATATTAAATTCTTGGCACTGAACCAATCAAGATGTTTAGAATCATCGGCATTAGTCAGACGATATCTAACACGCGGTATGTACGATACGCGCGCGCCAAAATCCAAAAACAAATTATCAAACAAACCGTATGAAAATCCTAATGCCAAAACACCCGCAACATTAGATGTGTTTGTGGTTGATTTATAGAAATTTATAACATTATTACCTTCTTCGCCAAATTCTGCCAAAATTGGGAAACCATATAATTCACCCGTGATATCATAGAAATTCATAACTGTTTTTGTATCGGCATATCCAAATCCGAATCCGATATAAGGAATCATTGTATGGTCTGGCTTAACATATCCTTCAAAGAAATCATAGAAAGCCATAACACTTATCAAATCTGTGGACAAAGTAGATTGAACACCACCAATACTAAAATCCGAAATTGACATACCATTACTTAACGGCATATCGCCAGAAAACAGCCGATCTTTATTATAATCAACCTCGGAAAAACGGTCCCAACCAAGTTCCAACCGCCACTGTGGGGAATTTGGTAAAATCCAACCGATACTTGCCCCGGCGGCAAAACCAATTTCAGACAATTTGGACATTCCAAGTCCGTTCATATTTCCCGTGGCATATTCATAACCTTCGGGGCATTCGCCAGTCCAATTTTCAATCACACCCGTAGAACTTACACAATACGGAAAAACAATAGGGGTATCATTATGCATTTTTGCCATGGCATACGTCGCACCGCCACGCACCGATACCGCAGTACGCCCGCCATTATCGTATGGATGCATATCATACGTATATTCCCCAGAATATTGCCAATTAGCCAAGGCCATGCCGGAATTCAGCATTGCCGATACCACCAATAAACTTAAAATCCCTCTTTTCATGTTTTGTATTATACCACAAAAATTTATAATATAAAATAGATTTTATTCTAAAAAAAAATCACGGGATAAACACCCGTGATTTTCGTATTACCGTTCCCGGTCATCATCTTCATCAAAATACTTTGTGTCAATCGCCAAAGATTTTACCCAGTTACTTAATGTATGACCTGCCTTTTCTATATTTTCCCTGCGTTTTGCACGTCTTTCTGTGCGGCGCTGTGTACGTTGTTCTTTCTTTTGTATCTTCAGTTTTTTCTCTTCAATTTCCTCCATGTCCGCCAAAGCAGATGCCATCCATTGTTCATCAACAGATGCCCCCATCGCGCCAGGTCCATATAACGCCTTGCCATCATACACCGTATTACTAACAATTTTTATAATGGTTTCGGGGTCGACATGCTGTATCACATCCGAACCACCAACAAGCCCATTTTTGCCATCTAATTCACGTTTTTCGCTTAGGCTATCATCATACCAATTGCGAACATCCCCGATTTTTTGGTCCAAATCATGCGCAATACACATCAGATCTTGTGGGCTGTATTTTTCACGCACAAACATACGACCATTGTTTCTAATGTCTGACAATGGGTACCAATGCCCGGTTGGTCGCGATGCTTTGCCTTCGGTTCCCGTACTAAGATAGAACGGCAAATGTAACACATCTGTGTCCTCTATTCCATCCCGAATCATATCTTGTTTTATTTCCACCACAACAATTGGGCAACCATCATTTTGGGTAAATGGGTTTTTATTGCCCCCCAAATCCATCAGATATACCGGCAAACCGTGTAAAGACGATATCGGCTTTTCCGTCAAATCTGAACGCGTTGCCAATTCTTCCAATGCGGGTGGCACTTCATATTTACGTCCCGGCCAATAATCTTTTTTCTTGCGATGTATGGCACGTCTTAAACTTTCCATTAAATTGAATTTTTCAACCTTTTGTGGCAAAGACGCGATAAATTCACGATATGCAACGCGCTTTTCTGCTTTTTGTTTTTCGTGTTCTTGTTTTTGCACAAATATTTCAGATTGCCGTGCTAATTCTTTGGTTAGTTCGGCGATTTCATTATCGATTCGGGCAATTTTTGATTTGATATCGATTGCTTCCCATCTGCCAAGGTCATCACTGGATAACAATTTCATCAGCATACTTTTTTCGTTTAATGTTTCGCGCAATAATTCTTCATATGCTGCTTTAGTTATTTCTTCATAATCGTTATCTCCGAACTTGTTAGAAAGTCTTTGAATTTCGCGTAAAATATCTTTTCGTTTCGATTCAAGTTTTCGCAAATCTGATGCACCGATTCTTTCTTTGTTAATTTTGTCTTCGATACGTGTAAGATTATGATTTAAATCTCGCCATGCTTTGGCCTGGGACCGTGTAAGTCCCAAAGCATTGGTATAACCAATTGGTTCCACAACAGGTTCTTCCGTAATTTTTTCATGGGGCGCAATATTATCATAAACATCGCTTAACTCTGGTTCTTCGGACACAGGTTCAATAACCGGCGTGTTTTCCAGGTCCAAAGTATAAACTTCATCTAAGGATGGTTCTTTGGCTTCCAAATCAACATTATCGGATTTCGTGTCAACAATTTCGTCAGTATTCGGACTATCAGATGTATATGTTTCACGTGGTTTGTCTTCATATACATATTCTTCTTCATCCAACACAGGTTCAATAACCGGTGTGTTTTCTGGGTCCAAAGTATAAACTTCATCTGTTGTTGAAGTGTTTTCTTTTGAATCTGGTTCATCAGATATGAAATGAATTACATCTTCATCATTAAAATTCGGTCTTGATGGGCTTTCCAGTTCTTTGAAATCTTCTTCATCAAATACTGGTTCAATAATATCCATTTCACCGCCCCGCGGATTACGGCTACGTTTACCCCTTACGTTTTCTTCATTAATGCTTTTCCAAAAATCTTTTATTCTGTTATGTTTGGTCTTGGACGATTCATAGTTACCAACAGTTGCCATATTGTTGACACCATTGACACGGTTGTAATCCTGCACCGGCACATCACGATAATC
>CACZUL010000040.1 GCA_902784285.1 uncultured Pseudomonadota bacterium
TTCGGCAGTATGACAGGTATCTGGAATTATTTCATCATTGCGAAATTATTCCAGATACCAATCACTAACCACTAACACTACCAACTAACACTATAATATATGTCTTTTGCCATTCGGGTCGGGGGCGCTTACTATGCCTTCTTGTTCCATCCGTTCCATAAAGCCCGCGGCCTTGTTATATCCAACTTGCAACCGGCGTTGAATATATGAAATGGTCGGTTTCTTATCACGAATCACATACTCTTTGGCCTGGGCATACAGGTCTGCATCTTTATCGCCACTGGATGCCGGCATTCCTGGAATCACGGATGCATCGCCACCCGCGGATTCCCCATCGACAACCCCAGCAACATATTCAGGCTCGCCCTGGGCACGCAAGAAATCGGCAACACGGGTCATTTCCGCCGGTTCAATAAACGCACCGTGTATACGCACAGGGACACGACCGGCCTCGCTGAACAACATATCGCCACAAGCAAGTAAGTTTTCTGCGCCCTTTTCACCCAGAGTCGTCATACTGTCGATATTACTGCGCGCCTGGAAAGAGATACGGGTTGGGAAATTCGCCTTGATAACACCAGTAATTGTTGTGGCATCGGGTCGCTGGGTCGCCATAACAAGATGAATACCGGCCGCACGCGCCTTTTGCGCCAAACGTTGGACACATGCTTCAACTTCCTTGCGCGCGACCCCCATAAGGTCGGCAACCTCGTCAATAACTATCACCATATAAGGCATATCAGACAAATCAACCGTTTGCGTTTCGTATTCTAATTCACCTGTTTCTGGGTCTGTTCCAACGGCAACTTGCTTTGTTACCACTTCGCCCTTGGCGCGTTTTTCTGCAACCGCCTGATTATATGCTTCGATATTTTGAACACCGAAATCTAACAGTCGTTTATAACGAATTTCCATTTCCTGAACAGACCACTTTAATGCGTTGACCGCGGCATTCGGGTCCAGTTTTATAATTGGTGTAATAAGGTGCGGAATATCATCCCAAAATCCAAAGTCCACACCCTTGGGGTCAATAATCATCAATTTACATTTATCAGGGGTAAAATGATACAACACAGACATAATAATAGATTGCACAAATACGGACTTACCCGAACCGGTACGCCCCGCGATTAAAACGTGCGGCATTTTTGCCAAATCAAAATACATCGGGTTACCGCCAATATCAACCCCCAATGCCAACGGTATCTTGTATTTAGAGTTCACAAACGCATCGTTTGCAACCAAACCTTGGAATCGCACCGTTTGACGATTCAGGTTCACCATTTCAACACCAATTAACTCTGTGCGTGGAATATGGGCGATACGGATATTTTCAGTCGCCATCGCACGCGTCATATCTTTCACAGTCTTGTTAATATCAACCATACGCACACCGCTGTCCGGCATAAATTCGTACAATGTAACAATCGGCCCCGGACGTATTCCGGTAACGTGACCATTAACCCCATATTCTGCAAAGTGAATTTCCATTGCACGCGCGTTTTGTTTTAACTCTGGTGTAACGACACTTTTACCAAAATTAGATTTTTCCAAAAATTCCGGATCAGGCAATTCATATTCTATTGGCCCAGTGTTTTGGGACGCAACACGTTTGCGCAATGGTTTCCGGCGTGGCTTTGGTTTTTCTTCTTCCTCTTCTTCTTCGACCTCTTCTTCTTCGTATTCTGTTTCTTCCGTATCTGTTTCGACAGGTTTCATCAACCGGAACGCGGTCAACACATAACGTATCATGCGCCATACAATTCGAACAATGCGCATAACATCCGCCAAACTGATATGCAATAATATGCCCGCAATTATCAAAAATCCTGATATACACAAAATTCCAACCAATATTCCGAACCCACCAATAAGTCCCGATATATCGGCCGCAGCAATAGACCCAATCATTCCACCATAGGTTGTTCGTGGTGCAATTAAACCAAAACCCGCTGCCCCTAAACACACGCCGACAAATCCACGCAAGATATTATATTCTGGGGTTGAATCTTCACGCGAACCCAATACCAGCATCAATCCGTACCGCGCCAAACATAATAATATAAACAGTCCTGGTACAAATCCAACCGCATATCTTAATGCCCCAACCACATTTCCCATAATTGACTGAGCCCCAAAATTACCTGCGGCCCCAATTCCGTTTAAATAAGGGTTATGAATAACCAACGCCAACACCGCCCATGCCGCAATCAAGAAAACGGCAATCCCCGCCAACTTGCCGAACATAGACTTTAACGCGCCTGACATACTATCGGGCAAAAATTTAGATTGTTTGCTCATATCATGGGCATTGTATCATAAAAAAAACAAAAATAACAGCCCGCCGTATTATTTATTTGTGCGCCGAACCATCCATGCATGAACGATGTCGGCACAAATCATGCCCCAAAACGCACCAAATATAACATCAGACGGCCAATGGAACCCGCTGCACACGCGTGATACTGCGATAACAATCGCCAATGTCCACGTAAACCATTTCGCACGCGGGGCCAACATACCAATCATCACCAACCCCGCAAAAGATGCCAACGCATGTCCCGACGGCATAGAATGAAATGCCGCGTCACCGGTGCCCGGGAAAAAACCAATCATACCAATTTCTTCGTAAAATATTGGACGGGCACGACCAATTATATACTTTAACACTGCCCCAGTTGATACCGCCAAAAGCACAGACGAAAAAATCCAAAAAGCATAACTGCCCTTAATCTTGTTATAAAAATCGGTAAAACTTAATTTGGGTTTTGTTTGAATACATTTCTTGATAAAGAAAACTATCAACACAATCAAAGATACAACTAACCAATTCTTGGCAGAAAAAATTGACCCCAATACTTTCCATGCCCCACAATTAAAACCGCGTAGAAAATTAAACACGGGCACATCAAACCAAAATACACCCGCCAAAACCAAAGCGCATGTAACAACCGTCCCAATCAAAATACGCGAAATATTTAATTTATTTTCTTTTGTTAAAAACATTTCCTTTCCTTTTAATTACCAAGATTTAACAAACGACTGTAAATTTTTGAATCCGTCAACAGTTGTACCGCGACCGAACGCGACAACATATCTTCATCTTCGCCACTGGTTATCGTTGGGCAACCACGACGAATCGATTCGACATCGACCTCTTTATCGGCATTAAAATCATGTGAACGAAAATCATGATTTGCCACATTTAAAAAGAACGCGCTTTGTTGGCCTGATGTACGAATGTTTGATAAACATACCAACGGGAAAACGCCACGACCATCAATCATCCGGCCCGTTGCAGTTTTAATAGATTTATTCAACAATTCCAACATACCGCCATTTTTCAAATTTACCCGCGAAGCGATTCGTGCATTACCCGCCGTTGGTGTTCCGATTAAAACGCCACGACCATTTTCATAGAATGCATTTGCGATTGCCTCGGCGGTACCACGTGTCATATTTGACACGACAACAACAACCGGCGCATTGGTTAATGCCGCACCCGCAGGAACAATTTCTAATTCTTCACCGGCAGTTTCAACGATTCGCATAATTGGTTTTGACCCAATGAAAAGTCCCGCCAATTTTGCTGCCGCACGTTCGTCATCACCAAACGCGGCACGCAAATCCAAAATCACACCAGATAAATTCTGATGTTTTAATAAAGCTTCGCTCACGATGGATACAGCACTGTCCGAAACATGATTTACAACGATTTCTAATATACCACCATTGTCATCATCCAAGAACACAACATCTGTATCCGCCAAAACAATCGTGGCACGACGCACAACAACGCGACGCGTTCCACCCGGTGTCATCAAAGTCATTTTCAATGTTCCCGAATTAAACCCAGACATCATAGATGCCAACACCGAATCTGATAAATCAGATACCAACGTCCCATTTATTTCACCGATTAAATCACCCGCCAATATACCGGCATTATCCGCAGGCGAACCTTTGTAAACACCCAACACACGGAAATTTCCACGTTCATCACGCGCGCCTTCGATGCCCACACTGGTAAGAATTCGACCGTCATCGGTAACAGATGCATCGGTTGAAAAAACATACCGACCGTTTTCATCGATACCACGCATCAAACCATCAACAACTGCACGATAAATTTCGCTATCACTGGCTGCACGCAAATTCGGATCGCGTTCGCGCAGTTTCAAAACAAGTGCCGTGGTAATTTCACCAAACGCATTCCAATCACGGGCGGCCGGTCGTGGATAGTTTGCCACAATCGAATCACCCCAAACCAAAACAACACGTTCGTCTGTAGCGGCGATATGCGCGTGTGTATTCAGATTTTCCAAACTTTCAATTGCGACATTTATACTTTTGCCGCCCCATTTAACACCATCCAACTTTTCATATATATCGGCAAACCCATTTGTCATTTGAATAACATTTATACCATCCTGAATTGGCTCATCATCAAAGAACAAATTACCCGCGTGCGCAACAACGGTTACGAATACCCCAAGAAACATCCCACAAAAAAATCTTGTTAATTTCATATGCTTCCCTCCCTTCTTTTCGTTTCGTAACCGATGTGCATATATTAATATTTTGTCTCACGCAGATTAAAGTGATACAAAATAACATTTGATATATACATACTGGTCAATGTCCCCATAATGATCGAGAATGTCATAGCAATTGCAAAATCACGCAATGCCATACCACCAAACACGAACAATCCCAACAATGCCAATATAGTCGTAATACTGGTCATAATTGTACGAGACAACATTTCATTAACCGACAAATCGATTAAATCATCCATTGGCATCTTGTGATACTTTTTAATATTTTCATCGATTCGGTCATAGTTCACAACTTTATCATTAATAGAATACCCAACACCCATAAGGACGACTGCAATCGCGGTCTGGTTAAATTCCAATCCGGCGATGGAAAAAAATCCAAACATTAACACAAAGTCGAAAACCAACGATACAAAAGACCCAACGGCATATCCACCGCGATAGCGAATCCAAATATAGACCGCCATCAAAATAAATGATACCAATACAGCCAAGATACCGCCACGGACCAATTCACCACCAATCTTTGGTCCAACAATTTGAACCTGGGAATATTCTACACGGTTGCCTAAAATATCTTTGATTTCGCGCACACGCGTATTTTGTTCGGCATCGGTTGCCCCTTTAGGCAGTCCGACACGAATCAAAATTGAATCGTTATCAACCGATTGCAGTTCTGGTTTAAATGCGGCCAAATCATGACGCATTTTATCAACAGTATAATCTGCCTCGACCGATTTTACCTCCATAGAAATACCACCGGCAAAGTCAATGCCATAATTCAAACCTTTGAAACACAATGATAAAATCGATAACAAAATCAACGCACCGGAAATCCAGTAAGACAATTTACGATACTTCATAAAATGTAATGACATAACACAACCCTTTTACTTTTTAATTCTTGCATAGCCAATTTTTCTGTTCTTGCCACCCATGTACCAATCAATCAGCACACGCGACAACATCAAACATGTAAACAATGTGGTCATAACACCGATGGACAGTGTTACCGCGAATCCACGAATCGGGCCTGCGCCAAATTGGAACAAAATCAACGCACAGATAAGGTTCGTCAATTCACCGTCCAACACCGTCTTCATTGAACGATTGAATCCAGAATCAACGGCACGCAGCGGTGTTGCCCCCGAACGCAGTTCATCACGAATACGTTCAAACGGCAATATGTTTGCGTCCACCGCCATACCCAATGTCAACACGATACCGGCGATACCAGGCAATGTTAATGTTGCCCCCATCAACGCAGACATACCTATAATCATCGCCAAATTGACCAACAATACAATATCGGCAATCAATCCAAATCCGCGATACACCGCAATCATAAACAATAATACCAACAACACACCAATTGCCGAACCAATCTTACCTTGGGCAATTGTGTCGGCCCCCAATCCCGCACCAACAGTTCTTTCTTCGATAACCTGTAACGGCGCCGGCAACGCACCACTGCGCAACAACACGGCCAAATCTTTTGCGCCCTGGAGTGTGAATCCACCGGAAATTTGCCCACGGCCACCCGGTATTGGTTCACGAATTGTTGGGGCCGATAAAACTTTGCCATCCAAAACAATTGCGAATCGTTCATTCACGTGTTCGGTGGTCAGTTTTGCGAATCGGCGCGCCCCCGTGGTATCAAAAACCGTCGTTACAACCGGCATATTATTTTGGTCAAAATCTGCCTGGGAATCTTTCAGTGATTCACCGGAAACTTCGACCCGTGAATAAACCGGAACCATATTCCACGCAGATTCCATATACGGCAAAAATTCTGTTCCCGCCGGCGCAACCCCAGATGCCAATTGTTCTTGGGTTACATTTTCATTTACCAAATGGAAAGTCATTTTTGCGGTTTGCCCAATCAGTTCTTTAATATGTTCTGGATTATCAACCCCGGGCAATTGCACCAATATATATTTTCCACCCTGACTTTGAATAGACGGTTCTTTGGTTCCCAACGCGTCGATACGACGGCGAACAATTTCAATACTGCGCGCCAACGCATCTGCGGTCATTTCTTCCTTTTGTTTATCAGAATAAGACAATGTTATTGTCCGGCCCGATGTTGAAACATCAACCGTGTTACCAAATACGCTTTTCAAACGGCCCTTGGCCTTGGACATATCTTCGCCTTCACGCAGTGTCAAAGATACGACACCGTTATTGTTTTTAAGTCCCGAAAACCGTATCACGCCTTTGTTTCTATCAATCATCGCACTGCGCACTTCGTCATACAATTGCAATGATTTTTCTTGGAACATTGTTGCGGTATCAACCTCAAGCAACAATTGCGCCCCACCCTTTAAATCCAAACCCAAAGATATTGGATGCATCCATGACGGAAAATATTTTGCCGCGCCCGACCACATTGTCGGCACAGCCAACAACACACCAAAAACCGCCACAAAAATAATCAGCAATTTTTTAAACATAACACACACCCTTATTCTACACTTGCGACCGCATTTTTGCTTACTTCTATGACAACACCTTTGGCGATTTCCATTTCGATTGTTGTTTCGCCAACCTTTTTAACAGTACCGTATATACCCGCGGCCATAATACGATTTCCGACCTTAATAGAATCAATCATCTTCTGATATTCGGCCATACGCTTTTTATTTGGCCGCACCATAAGGAAATATATAACCGCGAACACGACCAGGCAATAAACCAACAGTGTTCCCCAACCGCCCTGTTGCGGTGCGGCATTAACAGAATTTACAGTATCAACGACTTGAACTTCTTCCATAATGTTTTCTCCTTTTTATTATTTATGGG
>CACZUL010000041.1 GCA_902784285.1 uncultured Pseudomonadota bacterium
TATATCAACGGCCAAACATTACATATAAATGGTGGAATGGGCCGCTTTTAATGAAAGTATTTGATGTCATTGTTATTGGTGGTGGACATGCCGGGGTCGAAGCGGCCGCAGCATCGGCGCGCCGTGGGGCGCAAACATTGTTGATAACAATGCGCAAATCTGATTTGGGGGCAATGTCATGCAATCCTTCAATTGGGGGGCCGGGTAAATCGCAAATGGTTTCTGAAATGGATGCTTTGGGTGGTGTTATGCCACGTGCATCAGATCAGGCCGGAATCCATTTTAGAACACTTAACGCATCGCATGGCCCGGCAACCCAGGCATTACGCGCACAAATTGACCGCACTTTATATCATAATGCAATTGTAAAAATTTTGGATGAATATAAAAATTTAACAATCGCATATGAAACCGTCGAATCAATCGATATAGATAAAAAAATAATAAACGGTGTATATGCCGGAAAAGCGATGGTTTTCACAACAGGGACTTTTTTACGGGGTCTTGTTACAATGGGAAATGAAAAAACTCCGTCTGGGCGAATCACAGATGTTGGCGAATACCAATCGCCTGATGCCTTTATTTCCGATATATTGCGGGGGGCGGGTTTTGATATAATGCGGCTTAAAACCGGAACACCGGCACGAATATATCGTGATTCTATCGATTTTTCGGTATGTGAAGAACAATTGCCCGACAACCCGCACGATTGGTTTAGTGATGGATGCGACACAGATAATAATACTGCGGTTTGTTTTATCACGCATACGACCGAGCAAACACACAAAATTATTCGCGAAAATATCGGAAACGCACCGATGTATAATGGTGATATTGTGGGAACCGGTCCGCGGTATTGCCCAAGTCTGGAAGACAAAGTTATGCGTTTTCCAGAACATACTTCGCATCACGTCTTTTTAGAACCCGAAGGTTTGAGCAGTGATTTAATCTATCCGAATGGAATATCAACAAGTTTTGGTCGTGAAATTCAGGATAAATGGATACGCACGATTCCGGGCCTTGAAAATTGCCGTATAGCGCGATATGGATATGCGATAGAATATGATGCAATCGATGCCCGCGCATTAAATTCAGAATTAATGGCGCATGAACATCCAGGTTTATTCTTTGCCGGGCAAATAAACGGGACATCCGGTTATGAAGAAGCCGCCGCCCAGGGCTTGGTTGCGGGCGCAAATGCCGCCGCGTTCGCGCTTGGTGCGCCGACACTGAATCTGGACAGAACCAATTCTATGATAGGTGTTTTGATTGATGATATTACAAGTCTGGGCGTTGACGAGCCATATCGTATGTTTACATCCCGCGCAGAATACCGATTGAACCTGCGCGCTGATAATGCAATTGCGCGGTTGGGGCAAATGGGGGTTGATTTGGGTTTAATCGATTTGCCGGCTTTTTTGAAAAAAATGAACGAAAAGGCCGGGGAAATTTCCGAAAACGATAAATTCTATGCTGGATATATCGCGCGAAACAACCGGGAAATAGAATCTTACAGTCGCGATAAAATGATAAAAATACCGGCGGATTTTGATTATGATAAATTATCCGGTCTTACCAATGAATTGCGCGAAAAAATGAAACGAGCACACCCGGCAAATATCGCAGAATTACAAAAAATTCCCGGCATGACACCGGCGGGTATAATGGTTGTTTTACGCGCAGTAAAATAATAATTTATTTTCTATATAAATCACAATATTTGGAAATAGGACATCCATCACATTTTGGACGCAATGCGGTACATGTATACCGGCCAAACAAAACCATCACATGATTTGTTATTGCATGATATTTCTTAGGAATCTTTTTCAAAAGTTCTTTTTCAACTTTTTCGGGGGTATTCACAGAATCATCGACCCAACCGTATCGATGGCTAAGGCGAAACACGTGAGTATCAACACCTATATTCGGTGCATTCCATAAAACATTCATTATAACATTTGCGGTCTTTTGCCCGACACCCGGCAATTTCATAAGTTCATCGCGGTTATGATATTTTTTCGGGAACACCCAATTTGAGTTATCATCATATTCAGCCAACCGTTCCGACAATGCGATAATGTTTTTCGCCTTGTTGTTAAAGAAAGAAATTACGCGAATATGTTTTTTCAAACCGTCCAATCCGAGTTCTAGCATTTTACGCGGGGTTGGCGCAACGCGGAATAGGGCGGGTGTTACTTCATTTACTTTCTTGTCTGTGGCCTGGGCCGAAAGTATCACCGCCACGGCAAATGTGAAATCGTTTGTCGAATACAATTCCGACCGAATATCCATGTTAAGGTTTTTCGGAACAATTTCAAAAAATTGCCGTGGCGTTATCAAATTTTATGCCTTTTCTATGGAAATTCCAAAGTTGTATCCTTCGATATCTTTGAAATATTCCGCCGCACCCGGTGCCATTTCACGGATAAGCGCATCCGCCATAATGCGTTTACGATGCTGGTCAATCGCACCCGATAGCGCCAAATCCGCCGTATAGGTCAATTTTATACGATCAGATACATCCAATCCGATTTCTTTGCGCGTATCTTGGATGAAGCGCAGGGCATCATTTGCCAAACCTTCGGCAATCAATTCAGAATTCAATTCTGTATCCAAGATGACAACCGCGGTATTATCTGGTAACGCCATACCCGTGATACCATCGCGAATATTCAAACGATTTTCAAATTCATCGGCATTTAATGTGTATTCACCAACGACTAATTTATCGCCGTTCAATTCGTAATCACCACGTTTTACGGCCGGGATAATTTCACGCAATGCCGACCCAAGGCGCGCACCAATCTTTGGTGTTACCAAATATATAAAACTATCTGCGACCTTTGATGTGTTATCAATCCACTCAACAGATTTCACATTTAATTCGTCGCGGATAATGTTCGTATAATCCGGCATAGGCATACCGCCCGCAACAGTTAATTTCGACAATGGCAAACGATTACGCAATTTATATTGTTCACGCAATTGTTTCCCAACAGACACTATTTCTTGGACACGGCGCATATCAGAAACGATTTTTTCGTTCATATCTAATGCGATCGGCCAATCCGTCAAATGCACGGATTCATCGCCAGTCAGATTTTTATAGATATATTCCGATATAAACGGTGCAAACGGCGCGACCAGGCGACATACCATAACCAATACCGTGTACAGCGTGTTAAACGCATCTGTGTCTTCGTCCCAGAATCGTGCGCGTGAACGACGGATGTACCAATTGTTTAACACGTCCAAGAATCGAACAAATTCTTTGACGGCAACATCTGGTTTATATTCCGCCAAAGCAGAATCAACTATTTTCATCAACACATTTGTTTCTGCCAAGATATATTCATCTAACGCATTGCGTGTCGGCGCACCCCACACATCGTGCGCGGTGATATTTCCGGCATTCGCATACAATGTAAAGAAGTGATACGCGTTCCAAAGTGGTGTCAGAATTGTTTTAATAGATTCTGCAAAAACTTTACCTTCTTTGTCCACGGGGACTGGTTCTGCCTTTAAGAAATTACTGCCCAAGATAAACAAACGGATTGCGTCTGCGCCGTATATATCCAATTGTTCTTCGGGATTAACAAAGTTATGAAGTGATTTTGAAAACTTGCGTTTGTTTTCATCGACAACCATACCGTTCGCGGATACAACACGAAATGCCGGTCGATCAAATAAAGCGACAGACATTATCATCAAATGATAAAACCATCCGCGTGTTTGATCTTGACCTTCGATAATATAATCCGCCGGAAAAGTTTTTTCGAACAAATCTTTGTTTTCAAACGGGTAATGCAATGACGCAAATGGCATAGACCCCGATTCAAACCAACAATCCAAAACATCCGGTATACGTTTCCAACCATCTTTGGTCAACGCATCCAAGGTTGGACGATGCAAATCATCTATCTTTACGCCAAAGAATTCTTCCAATTCCGCAATTGAACCAAATATTTTATATTCACCATTCCGTTCCCAAATTGGTAATGGCACACCCCAGAAACGATTGCGCGAAATACCCCATGGGCGCGCACCTTCTATCCACGACAGAAAACGGTTTCCTGCAGACGTCCAAGTGGTTTCTTTTTTGGTTATTTCAACCAAACGGTCAAGAATTTTTGGCACATCGATATACCAAGCATCTGTTGCACGATAAATAAGTTTTTCTTTGCTGCGTGGACCAAAAGGATAACTGTGTTTATGCTGGTCTTTCTTTACCAGGCGACCGTTGCCACGCAACCAATCGATTATCTTTGGGTTTGCAACGAATATATTTTCACCCGCCCAATCGGCAACAGTGTTATCAAAATTGCCGTAATCATCAACATTTAATATTACCGGGAATTGCGGGTCAATCGCCTTGGCCACCATATAGTCATCTTCACCATACGCCGGCGCAATATGAACTATACCAGTACCATCACTGTCCGATACGTAATCACCAGAAATCACCGTATACAGCCCATGACCATCTTTTGCTAAATCTGTATAATATGGGAAAATCGGCGCATAGTGCAAACCGACCAATTCCGACCCCATAACCGTCCCAAGGTTTTCGGAATTTGCAAAAATCTTTTCATACGCCGGAACACGCGATTCTGCCAAAACATATACATGTCCGTCATCGTGTTTCATACGGACATATTTCATATTATTATTTACCGCCAATGCAGAATTTGCCGGCAATGTCCATGGTGTTGTTGTCCATGCAATTGCCCGGTCGCCATTTTCCAATTCAAACCAAACCGTAACCGTATCATCAACAACATCTTGATATTCACTGGACGCTTCGGAATTGGACAGAACCGTTCCCAATTTCCAATCGTATGGATTGACCTTGAAATCTTTATATAACAATCCCCGCTTATGCATTTCTTTGATGGCCCAAATAACAGATTCCATAAAGTTTTTATCCATCGTGCGATAACCATATTCATCACCGCCATCAACCCAACGACCAACACGTTCTATAAATTTTAACCAATCGTTACAATATGTCATAACATCGTGCCGACACATATCACAGAACGCCGCCATACCATCGTTTGCAACAATATCTTTGGCGGTGCGTCCTTGCTTTTTTTCAACGGATGCCTCGGCCGGTAAACCGTGACAATCCCACCCCAGAGCGCGTTCTACATGATTACCCTTCATTGTTTGATAACGTGAGACCATGTCTTTGACAGACGATACACCCAAATGCCCCCAATGAGGCAGGCCATTTGCAAACGGTGGTCCGTCATAAAAACTGAATGGATGCCCCTGTTTCGTTTTTTCAAGTGATTTATGAAAAGTATCATCTTTGCGCCAGAATTCTATCATACTGTGTTCCAATGACACAAAGTCCGCTTTCGGTTCTGTTTTTGGATATGCCATATTTTATACTCCGTGTTTTTATTATAAAAAACGGGCGCCTACGCGCCCCAGCCAACGCCAAAGCGCGCCGCCGGTTATCTTATAATAATGATAGTTTTTGTGTTCATGCCCCATACTTTAATATATAAATTTTCAAATTTCCAGTATTTTATTATGTTTTATAAAATTATTGACTGATGCGATTTTTATGGAATAGTAAAAAAGAGTAAAGGAATATAACAAATGAAAAATACTAAAAAATTAGACACAGGACTTGGTCGTGTCGCGTGGTTTGGTGATTATGCCATTGCGGCTGCAACGGGTATTTTTGTGGCGGGTAAAAAAGTTCGTGAAGATATGATGGCCATAGAAAATATCACTAAATGGGTTCCCGTGTTCAAAACATATAAAAAACATTTTGTTGAACATGTCAAAAAACATAACAATGACCGACTGTCTGGCCGGGCATTTGTACGATATATCATAAAAAGGAATTATTATCCAACTTCGGAAATTGAAGCGAAAAAACTTGGTGATGTTGTTGAAAAAATAAAAACTGCCGATTGGATATCTGTGGTGTTTTTTGAAGAAACAGAACACCAACGTCGTATGCCACAGTTTTGCCATGTTGGCGATTATACAATAAACTTTGCATCCGATGGAACGATTTGGTGTGGCGGAATACGCGGAAAAGGGTACATCAGCATAACTGATGTCCACGGCAAAAACAGACCTATTGCCACAATTTCACCAGAACTGTCCGATTATTTAGCAAAAAAAATTATGCAAAAACAAAAATAAAAAACCGCCAAATGGCGGTTTTTATTAACTAAATACATGGTGCCGGTGATAAGACTCGAACTTACGACCCCCTCATTACGAATGAGATGCTCTACCAACTGAGCTACACCGGCCTGCGTGAAAAACACTTTACATGACATTATTTTGTTTTTCAAGTGTTTTGATTGTGGTGCGCCGAATTTTTTCCCATACTTCGCCAACTTTGCCGACACGCACACCTAAATACACCGATGTTTCATTGGTAACCCCGAACACACGGCGAAAATCAGGAATTGTTTTTATAACCGTGTCAATTTGTTCCGACGTAATTTCCCAAACTGCCCCAGGTGTCATATCGTGCCCAGTATAAACACACAGGTCCCCATTCATAAAGTATCCACGCGGAAAATTATCCATTGCATAACGCACCTGCGGATAATGTAACCGTATCAGCATTTCTGTATGTCCATCAGAAAACCCGGCCGGTGCAACAGTAAGCCCTGTATCAGGCATTATTATAAATGCCCGACGATTGATGTGAAAATCTGTGGCGGAATTTGGCACTATATCTGTCTTTGTTTGAAATATCCGTTGATTTTGTCGGCGATAATATCACGGCCACAGCAACGCGGACCTTCGGGGCATTTGCCCATAGACAAACACGGCGGGGTCAAATATTTCATAAGTTTCGCATTTTCACCAATGTATTGCGCCAAATCACGACGCAAATCGCAAGAGATATGATATATCGCTTCTTGGGCGCACCAGCACGTGCGTTTACCTTGTTCGTGCATCAATGCGTTCAGATTTGCATGTTTATGGTATTCAACCATCGCACCGTATGGTGCAATCGCCAACATCATACCACGTGAAAATGTATCTGCCTTTAACGAATAATACATATTCATAAATTTATCAGCATCTTTCTGTAATCCCGCTGCATTCAATAACGGGGGCAAATAAAAATAACCGGTAAATTGTGGTTCTGAACGTTGTATACTGCGGTGGCGTTGATCTTGGCCCATTGTCGCACCCGCATCAATGTGAATTTTACTGTCCACATACATCAAAGAGTTATTCATATACCGTGGGTG
>CACZUL010000042.1 GCA_902784285.1 uncultured Pseudomonadota bacterium
GCGCGAAACATTGGGCATCACGGACCGCAGTTATGTTCTGCACGATGGGAAAATTTTGAAACACGGCACCAGTGCGGAAATCATCCGCGACCCAATGGTCAAAAAAGTTTATCTTGGTGAAGATTTCACAATGTAGTGGTTAGTGTTAATGGTTGGTAATATCTAGAATCAGTTCACAACTAAATTTCAAACTGTCGTCATCCCGTTGTAAAACGGGATCTGGTCAATATTGTTGTGAATTGAAAAAATCCCGGCCTGCACCGGGATGACGAGAAAAAACGCGGGGCATTTCGCCCCGCATACTAACCACTTACACTAACCACTAATCACTATTTTCGGAATAATCTTCTTCCTCTTCTTCTTCGTCTTCTTCGACCGCGTTAAGGTCGATTTCTTTTGGAATACCCAAAATATCTTCTATCTTCTCAGACGCATCTTCAACTTCCATTTTATGCAGGACGGCAAATTCTTGGGCCATACGTTCCAACGCGCGCATATACAAACGGCGCGCCGAAAACGGCATAGTATCTGTTGCATTGCGCCGTTGCAGGTCGCGTACAACCTCAGCCAATTTCATGGGGTCGCCTGAATTGATATTATCTTCATATTGTGCGGCACGACGCGCCCAAATCATACGTTTGGCACCCGCCTTACCTTTGGCCGATGCGATTGCTTCGTCCATCTTTTTTATACTGGTCAACGGGCGCAATCCTGAAATCTCGGCACGTTCCAACGGCACGCGCAGTGTCATACGACTTTTTTCGAAATCGATAACCAACATTTTGATTTTTTGGTCACCGATAACTTGATCTTCGGTGCGCACCAACTTACCCACACCTTGGGTGGGATAAACTACATATTGTCCGGTTTTAAAATCCAATTTTTTACTTGGCATAGCGTTCTCTTTCTTTGCCATTCTCTCGTGTCTTATGGGGATTATAACACAAAAATATTGAAAAAACAAATGTAATAGACAAAAAAATGCCCCCGGCAAGGGGGGGCAATAAAACCTATTTCCTTAATGTCCTACGAATGGTACCCGTTCGACGCACCGCAGAATCACGACTAACCGATGCGTTCGGTGTAGAAACAGTACAAATCCATTCGCCATCTTTTAAAATCGCGCTTTCGCCTACACCACACTTTGGTTTCTCTAATTTCCATGCCCAACATCCGCCCTTTTGTTCAGAACCGTATGTCGCGCTATCGTTGCCGCCACGGGTATATGCCCCATATTCCGGATTCCATACCCCGGGGACAATACCGCCACACCATTTACGATTACCGAAACATTCAATACATTTGCCGCGCGCATCGCACAATTCAACCGGGGCACCGGTCGCAACATATCCATTGTTTGCCTTGTCGCCCTTGCCCATCGGTTTACCTGTTTCCAAATCCACACACCACAATTTTTGGCATTCTTGGGCCACCATACCATCGATTTTGGCATGATCCACCAACACGTAACCCGGACCGCAATCACCGGCAAACGCCGATGTGCACAAACACGCCATCGCAAAAATCAAGATTTTTTTCATTATGCGCCCCCTTACATGCTTACGATTATTCTATCACATAACCCTAATGTTTTACAAGCGGTTTTATTGTCCCAAGCCCGCCGGGCTGAACCGACCAATATTGTTAAACAATTCTTGCAAAGCATTCAGTTCGATTGCCGCCGGTATTTCTGTTTCATCAGAATCTATATCCACATCCGGCAAATCGTCATCGTGCAAGACTTTAATTTGTGTAATACTTTTTCCTTTGACCCACGCCAACAGCACAGTTTTATTATCATAAGTCAACGGGAACGGCCCATGATAATTTTCATCTTCACCAAAGTAAATCCACACTTCGTCCCCATGTACAGTTTTAACCTGGGGCGAACCGATTAAATCTTCCAATTGATTGGTTGTTTTTATGGTTGCGACCTTGTCTTCCAAATCATCAGGGAAAACATACCCACGATGTTTCGTTTGAAAAGTGCATGCTCCCATAATCACACAGCATAAAATTAAAATTATTTTTTTCATCTGATTATTTCCCTTGGTGGTAATGTCATTTTGCCCATTGTTTTTATTTTTTGCAACACATCTTTTTGATAGTCGGTGGTATAAATCAATTTACCGGCATCTATTCCCAACATTTTGGCAAAATCGGTCATCAACCCCTGCTTATCTTTATCATTTTCAGAATATGTTTCCAGCCACATTCTGATTGCCCCAATTTTATCGACGCCATATTTAGATTCTATCTGTTCCACCATTGTTCGCACTAATACATAAGAAGAAATGTACGATTTTTGAAAATGACATCTTTTACCGGGTACCTTATCCTTAAAACTAACCGTTGTAAGTAATTCGTTTGCCGAATATATGTCAGTATCGGCGACCGCCATTGCGTGTTCCAAATACTTTGATTCATATCCTAACAAATACCATACAACTACTTCGGCAAAACCTTCTTGGAACATTACATGTTTATACGGATTAAGTTGACCTTGGACCAAGTGAGCATATTCGTGAATATTGTTAATATGTGCTATGATTTCCGGTTTTTTGTCCATTATGAAAGTATTCTGTGTCGCACCGTATGCGAAGCGAAAGCCGTCTTTGTCAAAACACTGAACAGGACGACCGCCACGACTGCGTTGGTATGGATAATCCAACAATTCTATTAATCTATCATCTGGAACAAGATATGTATAAAACATTGGATTTTGCCCGATAACATCCTGCCACCCTATTTCCATCAGTTCATTTATACAACCTGCATGCTCTGCCACCCCGGCATCATATACACCATCATCATACTTTTGAGCCAAATCCGGTGCCATACGCATACGGAATTTATCATTTACAATCCGCAATTCTGATTCTTGAATGTATTTTTGTAATGCCGTATTCATAACGCGCCTATCCTTCCCCGTTTTCTTTTGGTGTATTTGCACGCATCATCGCAAAGTGCGCAATATATTTCTTTAATTGCGTTTTATATTGATTGTTTTCTTTGGCGTATTCAACCAATTTATCAAAGTTCGGATTCGCCGCACGCGCCGCACCGAAACGCGTCTCGGTTTTCAAGAAATCTTCCAACGGTGCCAAATCATCAACATTTGAATCCATCATTAACGGATTATGCCCTTCGACAATCAAGCGCGGATCAAACCGATACAGCGGCCATGCGCCGGTATTGACCATTTGCATCTGATGTTCCGGGCCGTTCTGTAATGCGAACCCGTGCGCGATACAAGGCGCATATGCCAATATAATTGACGGTCCATTGAACGATGCCGCTTCGCGGAATGCGCGCGATGCCTGAACCGGATTTGCACCGATTGCAATTTGCGCGACATACGCCCCCGACATCATCGCAATCATACCCAAATCTTTTTTCGCATGATTCTTACCACCGATTGCGAACTTCATACTGGCCCCGAACGGCGTAGCCTTGGACTGTTGTCCACCGGTATTTGAATAACCTTCGGTATCCAAAACCAATACATTGACATTTTCGCCACTGTGCAACACATGGTCTAAACCGCCGTATCCGATATCGTACGCCCAACCATCGCCACCGACAATCCACACAGATTTATCAACAACATCACCCAACATACTTTCCGCCAAACGCGCAGATGGCGAATCAATTTTCCGCAATTTTTTCGCCAATTCGTCTTTGATTTTGCGTTGCTTATCAATATCAGTTTCGGCAAACATTTCTTCGACATCTTTTATGCCCAATTCGAACAACAGATTTTTTAACATATCGCGGCGCTGGTTCAATGCAACACGCATACCCAAACCATATTCCGCGTTATCTTCAAACAGCGAATTAGACCATGCCGGTCCACGACCATTTGCGTCTGTTGTCCACGGTGTTGTTGGCAAATTCGCCCCATAAATAGAAGAACAACCCGTTGCATTTGCCACAATCATATGATCCCCAAACAAATGCGACATCATTTTGATATATGGTGTTTCGCCGCATCCTGCGCATGCGCCCGGGAATTCAAAATAATGAGGCAACAATTCAATATGCTTGGGCAAATTCAGATTTAATTTTTCACGCGGAAAGTCGGGTAACTTCACGGTTTCATCAAATCTTTTTTGTTCATCGGCATCCGCCGCCACCATAGAAAGCGCACCAACCGGGCAATTTTTCACACACAGACCGCACCCCGTGCAATCCGCCGGAGAAATTGCAATTGTGAAATACATATTTGCGCCCAATTCTGGGGTCTTCATTGGAACGACGATAACGCCTTTGGCCTTTGCTTCTGCGACTTGGGCTTCGGTCAATGCCTTAATACGAATCGCGGCATGCGGGCACAGCATAGAGCATTTTCCACACTGGATACATTTTTCCAAATCGCATTTTGCAACGCGCGTGGAAATTGAACGCTTTTCATATTTAGATGTTCCAACCGGATATTGACCCGCACCGAATTCGCCACCAACACGGAAACGCGACACCGGCAAATCATCACCACGACCAGCCGCCATTTCACCCAAAGTCCCGGCGATAACGGTTGGCGCGTCCGCGGTCATTGCCGGCACAAAATCCGGTGCAAAATTCGACACAGACGAAGGCAAATCAAAATGTTTCAAATAATCCGCCGCCCTGTCCACCGCCGCCCAGTTTGCCTGAACCACATCCATACCTTTCTTTTTGTATGTTTTTTCGATTGCGGCCTTGGCCGATTTTGCGGCGACAACCGGGTCAATAACTTTGGTCAAATTAAAGAAATTCAACATAATAAATGTGTTGATTCGATTTCCCAATCCCAATTCTGCGGCGGCACTGTTTGCGTCCAAGAAATAAACATTTGCACGCAGGCGCATCAAATGTTCCTGGGTTTCCCGCGGCAGGTTTGCAAACGCCACATCCGGCGCCATAGATGTATTTATCATAACCGTCCCGCCGGCACGCAGTCCGCGGAACACATCAAACCTTTGCGCAATCATAAAGTTTGAAACACTAATAAAATCTGCCACTTCTACCAAGTATTGACTTTGAATCGGTTTATCCGAAAAACGAATATGCGACGCGGTAAGTCCGCCGGACTTTTTCGAATCATAAACCGCATAAGATTGCGGATATAAATCAGAATTTTCCCCAACAATTTTCACAATATTTTTCACCGCGCCGACGGTTCCATCACTGCCGATACCATACAGAATTGCGGTCTTGAAATTCGGGTCTTCGATTGAAAACGCCGGGTCGGTTTTCAACGATAAATTTGTTAAATCATCTTCAATTCCAACCGTGAAATTATGATGCAAAGTTTTGCGTTTCATATTTTCAAAAATCGCGGCCACATCACGCGGTTTAAATTCTTTGGAACCCAACCCGTATCGTCCACCAAACACCGCAGCACGGTCGCCGACCACCGATTTAACATCCATATACAACGGTTCGCCGATTGCGCCCGCTTCTTTGGTACGATCCAAAACGGCAATTTGACGCACAGTTTTCGGCAACGCGCCCAAGAACGCATCGGTCGGGAACGGACGATACAAATGGATTTTAATCAACCCGAATCCGGCCGGCAAATGCGCCATTGTTTCTTCGATTGTTTCACAGGCAGACCCCATCGCAACGATAATATTCTCGGCCTTTTTATCCCCGACATATTCAACCAGACCGTATTTACGACCGGTAAGCCGCGCAAATTCATCCATACATTCGGAAACAATCCCCGGCACCGCGGTATAAAGTTCATTTGCGGCCTCGCGTCCTTGGAAATAGACATCGGGGTTTTGCGCGGTTCCACGAATTTTTGGGTTATCAGGATTCATACCTGATTCGTGATATTTTACAACCAAATCGTTCGGTATCAATTTACGCAGGACTTCGTCATCGATACGGCTAAGGCGCGATTCTTCATGACTTGTCCGGAAACCATCAAAGAAGTGCAAAAACGGCACGCGTGCGCGCAAAGTTGCCGCATGTGCAATTGCCGCCATATCGTGCGCCTGTTGCACATTATGAGATGACAACATCGCAAACCCAGTTGAACGCACAGACATAACATCGCTGTGGTCGCCAAAGATTGACAATGCGTGTGTTGCCAACGCGCGCGCCGCAACATGCATAACAAAAGGTGTTTGTTCACCGGCGATTTTATACATATTTGGAATCATCAACAATAATCCCTGGGACGCGGTAAATGTTGTCGCCAACGCCCCCATTTGCAACGCGCCGTGCATTGCACCGGCGGCCCCGCCTTCGGATTCCATTTCGATTATTTGTGGCACCGTGCCCCATATATTCTTTTTATGCTGAAACGACCATTCATCCGCCAATTCACCCATGGTACTGCTGGGCGTGATTGGATAAATCGCCGCAAAATCAACACAGCGATACGCAACATCTGCGGCCGCCCAATTACCATCAACAATTAAATTTGCCATAATCCTGTCCCCTTATAATTTTTTATGTCGCACAATCATACCCCCAAATAAAAATAAAGGCAAGGGATTAAAAAAATTTGCACGACGGGCATAAATGCACCGGTATGACACAGGTGTTTTTATTGGGTGGTCGATTTAATCGTACCTTTTTGTCCAGTACTTTTTTTGGAAAATGCGATTCAGTAAAATCAATGACTTACAAAATCACCAGGGTGGTCAAAATAAAGGTACCTTTAATGCCATAATATATTTATATAAAACAAGCACAAAAAGGAAGGGAATATGAGGATTTCAATTTTAACATTCGGTGCGGTTGCATCAATTATCGCAATTAATTCAGTCTTCGCAGATACAACATCAACCGTTACATCACGGGGATATGTTGATGCGGCGGTCGCAACCAAGCAAAACAAAATTGGTGCAACCGGTGCAAACTTTACAAAC
>CACZUL010000043.1 GCA_902784285.1 uncultured Pseudomonadota bacterium
GGTGGTCAATTTAAGGTGCAACTTGTTGGCTTCGGCCAACATAGCATCGGTGGTGGAAAAATAGACCGCATAAGTCGCACGCGGCAATTCCATAATACGATGCCGTCCAATACCCAAACCATTATAATTTTGCGTCATAGCAAACCTCTTTTTATAATACAATAACATTTTTTGTCTAAAAAATCAAGTAAAAAAATAATCGGACTTGTTCTGGCCTTGCCACGTTACCCGGGGCCAGATAACGGATATTAAATAGTCAATATTGATATTATTTGCCCAAAAAAACACCCATAATATTCCCCATCTGGATTATTATGCAACTTAACCACTCGCCCCAGGGGCGACTCGGTGGTATGACGATGAATTTTGATTAAAAAACGCGGGGCTTTTGCCCCGCGCACCAACTTGTTATTTCACAAACCGGTTATATGTCTTTTCGTTAATCTTTAATGGATATTCCCGTTCCAAATACGCATTAAAGTCCGCCCGTATATGTTCAACACCCATTTTTGAAACCTCGGTATTAAGGGATTCCATTTTCTTGTCATCTTTGGACGGCGACTTTTCATTTTCTATATGTAAAACATAGAACGCATCCGCATCATCAACAATTGTATTTTTTCCAACTTCGTTTCTGAACGCGGCCGCCAACACCGAAATCGGCGCGCCATCCGTGCGTGATACAGACAATGTTTTCTTGTTCGCCAATTTACCGGTTTTGTTCAAATCGACCAACAATTCGTTCGCCCGAACATAGGCAGATTTTCTTTGTTCCGCACGCGCCCATTCGGTGGTCAATTCCTTTTTCACCGAATCGAAATCCGCATTATGTTCTGGAACAATTTTATCAATACGCACAATCACGAAACCATCATGCGTTTCTATCATTTCACTTTCCACACCTTCATCCATATCAAACACACGCGCAATCATAGCATTATCAAAGAATTTATCATCCGGGATTTTTTGTGCCGTAACTTTCTCATACTTATGGAATTTTGCGTTATGCGCTTTGGCCGCCGTTGCCAAAGATTCGCCACCAATAATATCGTCTTCCATTTTCTGGGCAACTTTAAGATTTTTTTCGTATTCGTCTGGTTTATCCATCTCGGTCGGCAATATCACGTATGACACATCACGGGTTTCTGCGACACGATGTGGATTTTGTTTATAAAATTCGCGCAATTCTTCATCGGTCGGTTTTTTAGATTCAAAATCAGAAAACTTTACAGTCGCCATATCAATTGTTCGCACAGCATTGCGAGCATTATATGCCGCCAAAACCGCAAAATGCGGAGTTTTAATTTCCGTATCTATTGGTAATTGAACCATGGCGTTTAATTTTTTCATACGAATATCATTTGCCACATCCGATTCGGTCAGACCCGAGTTACGTAACACTACATCAAACGCCGCAGGGGAAAACTTTCCTTTTTCTTGGAATTGTGGAATTTCACGAATTTCGTTTGCCACCAAATGATCAGACACAACATAACCCAAATCACGGGCATGCAATTCGGTCCGCTTGATTGATGCGATACGTTTAATAACACCATCTTGGAACGCGGACATTGCGGTTGGATCGGTATATATCTTGCGTTGTTCTTCACGCGCCATACCCGACAATTCATTAGATTTCATATTTGTATATTGTTGTATGGATACCTTTTCACCACCAACACGCATAAGTGTCGTGTCCGAAGAAGTCAAGCCAAACACCCATTCGGCGACCCCCCATCCAACAAATGAAAAGATTAAAATCCCCATCAAAATCTTCGCGACAGGTTTATCTGCCGCATTACGTAAATATTCTAGCATTTTGTCCCCTTTTGCGATAACATAGCAAAACAATTCGCAAAAAAGCAATTAAAAAAAGGGGAAAATTATGAAATTTGTTATCGGAAACTGGAAAATGAACGGTTCACGCGCACTTTTACGGGAAATGATTCAAAAAATGCGCGATATTAAATCAGAAAATCGCGCGGTTTTATGCGTTCCTTTTACAATGCTGGATGAAAAAAACGATGTTGTCGCACTGGGCGCCCAAGATGTAAGCACACACGAACGTGGCGCATACACCGGCGAAATCTCTGCATCTATGTTGGCCGAGGTTGGCGCAAAATATGTTATTGTCGGCCACAGTGAACGCCGTATGTATCACGATGAAACCAATGATATTGTTCGCGACAAAGCCACACGCGCATTGGAAAACGGGATTACCCCAATTATCTGTGTTGGCGAAACAATGGACGAAAAACGCGCAGGCAAAACATTTGATATTATAACTGCGGCGGTCCGGGAATCGGTGCCGTCTGATGTCAAAGATACCATAATTATCGCATACGAACCCCGTTGGGCCATTGGTGCCGGAATAACACCAACAACCGCAGAAATTGCCGAAGCACATCGGGTTATTGCTGATACTTTGGCATATATGGGACTGGACGGCACCCCTATTTTGTACGGCGCAAGTGTAAATTCCGGAAATGTGGGCGAAATTACCGCAATTGAACATGTTGATGGGGTATTGGTTGGTGGTGCATCCTTGAAACCTGACGAATTTGTATCTATAATACATAGTGCAAAGTAACAAAAAGATGGAATTATGGAAGACAAACAAGTAAAAGTTGAACAAGTATCTGTGGACGATGCCAATGTTACCGCATCCCAAGATACCACACCCGAAACAGAATCCAAACAAGACAAACGTGTTGCAGAATTGGAAACCGCTTTGGCGGACATGAACGACAAATACCTGCGCGCGATGGCAGAATTGGAAAACACTCGTCGCCGCGCGGCAATTGATTCCGAAGCACGCGCCCGCACACGTGTCGTATCTGTATTGGAAAAAATTCTGCCAGTTATGGATGCCGTCGATGCTGCGTTAAAGCATGCGCCGGCGGATGAAGGTATAAAATCTTTGGCAATGGCATTAAAATCGTCTTTTGACACGTTGGGAATTGCCCGCATGGAAACGGTTGGAACCCCATTAGACCCAACTAAACACAATGCAATTCAGGTTGTCGCCGCATCCGAAGACACCGCTTCGAACACAATCGTCGAAGAATTGCAACCGGGTTACATGTTGGGTGATACGGTCCTAAGAACCGCGATGGTAATTGTTGCCAAATAATGTCTGCTGTATTTGCGAACGGCAAATTTGTATGATATAATTATAAATAATCTAATGAAAAATAATAAGGATATATTATGTCTTTGATACCTGTTGTAATAGAAGAATCACCGCGTGGCGAACGTTCTTTTGACATTTATTCGCGTCTGTTGCGTGATCGTATTGTTATGATAAATGGGGAAATTGAACCACAAATGGCGAACGCTGTTGTGGCCCAGTTACTGTTTTTGGAATCTGAAAATCCGAACGCCGACATATCACTTTATATAAACAGCCCCGGCGGTGATATTTCCGCAGGATGGGCAATTATGGACACAATGAACTATATCAAATCACCGGTTTCAACAATTGGTATGGGTATGGTTGCGTCTATGGCATCGGTGCTGTTGGCGGCCGGCGAAAAGGGAAAACGTTTTGCCCTGCCTAATGCCGAAATTATGATTCATCAACCATTGGGCGGTCTGCGTGGCCAGGCAACCGATATGGAAATCGAAATGAACCAAATGCAGAAAGTAAAAAGCACTTTGATTCGTCAAATGGCCGCTTTTACCGGACGCAAAGAAAAAGAATTGCACGCCGCGATGGAACGCAACAATTGGATGGATCCAACCCAGGCAAAAGAATTCGGACTGATTGACAGTGTTTTAACAAGAAAATAATAATGGGGAATTGTCATGAGCGATGAAACCAAAACAAAAGACCCTCACCAGTTTTGCAGTTTCTGCGGCAAAGCGGTATACGAAGTAAAAAAATTGGTCAGTGGCCCAAATGTTTGTATTTGTGATGAATGTATTGCACTGTGTAACGACATTATGGCGGACGATATGCGGACCCAGGTCACGCGTGAGGCGGATAAGTTGCCTACCCCGCGCCAAATTTATGATTTTCTGAACGAATACATCATTGGCCAAGATGCGGCAAAACGCACTTTGGCGGTTGCGGTTTACAATCATTACAAACGGCACAATGTAACACTGTCGTCAAATGTAGAAATTCAAAAATCAAATGTTTTGTTAATTGGGCCAACCGGCACAGGTAAAACATTATTTGCCCAAACATTGGCACGCATTTTGGATGTTCCTTTTGCGATTACCGATGCCACAACTTTGACCGAGGCCGGATATGTCGGGGACGATGTGGAAAGCGTTTTGACACAATTGCTGCACAATGCGAACTTTGATGTAGAACGCGCGCAACGCGGAATTGTCTATATCGATGAAATCGATAAAATTGCGCGTAAATCTGAAAATCCATCTTTGACACGTGATGTTTCCGGCGAAGGTGTACAACAGGCATTACTTAAATTGGTCGAAGGCACAATTGCAAATGTGTCTGCGGGTGGCGCGGGCCGCAAACACCCGGGCGAGGCAACCGTTCGTATCGACACATCTAAAATTTTATTTATATGCGGTGGCGCATTTGACGGTCTGAACAAGATTATCGGAAACCGCAAATGTGAACGCGCCGGTATCGGTTTTGGTGCCACGGTTGCGTCTAAATCGGAACGTGAATCACAAAATCATCTGGCGGATGTGCAACCCCAAGATTTGGTAAAGTTCGGAATTATTCCGGAATTGATTGGACGTTTGCCGGTGGTTGCGACACTGGATGAATTGGACGAAGAAGCATTGGTCAAGATTTTGACTGAACCGAAAAATGCGATTGTCCGTCAATATACGGCTATGTTATCCATGGACGATGTAAAATTAACGGTAACCGAAGACGGCCTGCGTGAAATTGCCAAATTGGCTTTGGCGCGCAAAACGGGCGCGCGCGGTCTGCGCAGTATTTTGGAAAAGATATTGTTGGAACCAATGTTCAACGCGCCCGACAAACCGGAATTGGCGGAAATTGTAATTGACCAAGATGTTGTCTTGGGCAAAAAACCACCAATCGAAATGTTGCGCAAGGCCAACAAGAAGGCCGCATAAAAAATAAAAAAACGCCCGTTTGGGCGTTTTTTATTTTTCCATCAACACCGATATTCCCGGCAGGTCTTTTCCTTCGATAAATTCCAAGAACGCGCCACCACCGGTGGAAACATAAGTAATATCATCCATCACACCGCACGCATCCAATGCCGCGACCGTGTCGCCACCACCAACAATGCTGTGCAGTTTGCCCGCACGGGTTCTTTCCGCAATGGCGCGCGCAATTGCAAACGAACCGTACGACCACGTGGGTTGCCATTCCGCCATACCAACCGTGCCGTTCCAAATAACCGTTGATGCGCGCCCTATTTCATCGACATCGCGCGTGGCGGTTTTTGGTCCACCATCAATAATGACATCGTCCGGCTTTATATCGGCAATGTCTTTATCGGTACGCGGCGCACCAGGTTCAAATACCGGACCAACACCTTTGTCCAATGGCAACAGAAATCGACAATTATTTTCCCGCGCATATTCCATAATTGATAATGCGTTTTCTTTCTGGTCTGGTTCGTACAAAGAATTTCCAACCGGTTCGCCAAGCGCATAATTAAATGTTGTCCCCAATGCCCCACCAACAATAACCGTATCGGACAGTTTTATCAAAGCACGCAACACACCGATTTTGGTTGAAACCTTGGAACCCGCAACAATAGACAACACGGGATGTTTTGGATTTTCCATAACACGCGTGATATTTTCAATTTCGCTTTGTAATAATAACCCGGCATACGACGGCAAGAATTTTGTTACACCAACGGTACTGGCATGTGCACGATGTGACACCGCGAACGCATCATTCACAAATAGGTCAAATCCAGATGCCAGCATACGCGAAAATTCTGAATCGTTTTCTTCTTCGCCTGGATAAAAACGAACATTTTCAAGAAGCACAACATCACCATCATGCATATTCGCCATAAAGGATTTATCCAGGCAATCGTCAATCAACGGCAATTTCATATACTCGGCCACCCCGCGCAACGAATATTTCGAATCTGCCACACCCTTTGGCCGCCCCAGGTGCGAACAAATTGCAACCCGCGCGCCCGATTTACGCAACAAATCGATTGTGGGCATGCTGCGCTCTATACGAAAACCTTCGGTAATTTTTCCATCAACAATTTGCACATTAAAATCATCGCGCAGCAACACATATTTTCCGCGCAAATCAATCCCATCCAACGTCCTAAGTTTCATTTATTTTCCCCTTTCCTTTTTTATTACTTATCTATCTCTGTCTTTTACGCTCTTGCGCCTGACGTATCCATTCATTTTCATAAACCGAACACCGCATCTGAGTACATAAATTAGGTTCACTGGTCAGGAAAATTCTGTCATCACCACGTTCGGACAAATCCCTGATAAAGGCGCGATAGTCCTGAAAATGTTTAGTTACACAACCACACACCCGCCCCGTAAGGTCGCAAACATAAGTATCATCGCCCTGCTTTTCATAAAAAGGTCCGATTTCTAAATTTTCCGTCGCCATCTTAACGTCCCTTTGCTTTCTGTAATGCCGTAAAATAATTTATACAATTTGCCTGTGTGCGCGATTGTTGATTCGCAACGGTGGCAAAAAATAATTTATACAATTTGCCTGTGTGCGCGATTGTTGATTCGCAACGGTGGCAACCTTTTTATTCTTTGGTGCGACATTTTTCAACCAAACCGGCGCGCCCACAAAGTTTGCCGTCATCAACAACGCGATTACTAAATCTGGGATAAATCCAGTAGTCTTTACAAAATCATTGTGATTATATGGATGAACAATACGTGTCGCCCTGTGCGGAAATGCGAAAACATCCGATTCCAAAATCTCTTGAATTTCTTCCATTGATAAATCTTCCAATTCCGTCGCCATCTTAACGTCCCTTTGCTTTCTGTAATGCCGTAAAATAATTTATACAATTTGCCTGTGTGCGCGATTGTTGATTCGCAACGGTGGCAAATCTGGTTCACATGGTCTGTGCCGATTTACCACCGTCATAATTGCTTCAAAAGATTTTAATGCGTTTATGCCTTTGATTGGTTTCTTCTCGTCTTCTTTCTGTGGCTTTGGATTATCACAAAAATGTTTCCATTTTTCGATTACATCTTTTTCTGACATATTCGATGGATAACGTTTCGAATCTTCTATTAATTCATACACAGCGGCTCCCTTGTAATGTCCATACGTACAAGGCCCAAAATCCACATGATATATACACCAACCGTAATCCGCCGATTTTATTGTAATTTCGACATCACTTGAATGAACAGATTGTCGTTCAACACACAACATTATTGGCCCCATCGAAGATTCCCGGATTTCATAATATCCGTATGGAACCCCATCCGAACGATGCGTAATAACATGATCCACGCACCAATTGGGCAATGGCCGACAAACCCGCGTGAAATACAAATCTGGTTTTTCTTTTTTCAATTTGTTAATCACATTCAACCAATCTATCATCGTATCAATCTTTTTTACCGTTGTTTTCCATCAATGTGTCGCAGGTTCGGAATAAATGGTGTTTGCTTTTTTAAATCATTTGGACAATACGGACGGCGTTTGTTAAATATACGCAATATCTCGTCATTACTGCGCTCCGTCGGTTCATGTTTTGTTTTAATATTAGTGACCACAAAATGGATTTCCCCATCAGAATAATAAACTGCATTTTCTTTATTTTCTGCCATGACAAACTCCTTTGGTTTCTTATTTTTGTTTTGCTGTTTGTCTCTGATATTGCAAAACCTGTTTATACATATCACATTTATCACGCAAAACACATTGTGTTTCTTCACATGTGGTTCCAAAAGGCAATATCAAATTAGATACCCCCAGATTGGCACAACGTTTTTGTTGCATAATTGCACGTTCATGCTTTTTATACAATTCGGCTTTCTTGCTACAGGCACTAACTAAACCTTTGACTAAATCATCTGGGAAATAGTTTAAATCCAACTCGATGGTATGCCCATGATAAAACGTTATACTGAATATATCTGCCATATCCTCTTTTGTCACACGATAATTATACGGTATACGCGGATAGAACTGAGCTTCCTGAACCATAATACCATCACAATCTAAAAAATCTCTTAGGGCCTTAAAAAGATTTTCTTTAACTTCTTGTTCATTCATAAAGTAATTTCCTTTGGTTTTGGCATATAAATTATAGTAAAAAGCCCCAAAAAAGTCAAGATTTTTCGGGATGTTACGGGATTTTTGAAAGCCATTTATCTCTGTTTTCCGTATTGGTTTGGAAAGAAAACTTTGCCGATATATTTCCGTATAAATGGTGATGGACATTTGCCGGATGCAATGCATACCGGACAATCGTGACCACGCGATACAGGGCAATCTGTTTCTGCCAAATTTCCCGTACGCATAACGATAACTATTTCGTCTTTTTCTGCTTTGTTAACACTTGCAACGGGTTTCCATTCAACCGCCGGGCGTTTACGATTTGGGCGCACTTCAAATGCGATTTCATCGTCATAATATACATCAAACCCGCAATGAAATCTGTTACCGTCCACAGGCTTGCAATTACGCATAATTTCAAGAAATTTCTTTTGCCAATCCTCATTTTCCGAACCAACATTTATTTGTGTCGGACGACCGGTGTAACTTTCTGCACTATGGTCATAAGCAAAACTTTGAATAATTACAAATTTATTTGTCATTGTGTTTTCCTTTTTGTTTCACCAGAAAACATGTTAACACAAAATAGAACGATGTCAATCCTTATGATGTTCCGTTACACCATATTTTTCAATTGCATGCAAATGTTCCGCGGTCGGGTATCCCGCATTTTTATCCCACCCGTACATTGGAAAACGCACCGCCAAATCATGCATAATTTTATCACGCGTTTCTTTGGCGATAATTGACGCCGCCGCAATAGAAAGCGATTTCGCGTCCCCCCGCACCACCGCCCGCCCCGTCAAATTTTTGGGCACCCGGTTTCCGTCAATCAAACACATATCTGGCGCACATTTCAACCCCGCCACGGCACGTTCCATCGCACGCATAGACGCCCACAGAATATTTAAATCGTCAATTTCCGCAGGGCTGCATTGGCCGGTCGCCCAGATTGTATTTTTCGTAATCCAATCGTACGCAACCGCCCTTTGCGCCGGCGACATTTTTTTT
>CACZUL010000044.1 GCA_902784285.1 uncultured Pseudomonadota bacterium
AGCGAGAATATGAAAAAATCGTGGCTTGCGATTATTGGCGCGTTTTTCTTGGTTCATGTTTTCAAACGGTTAAAGCACAAGATTGACCCGCGTTCTTATGCCGGTGCGACATTTTTGGGGTTAAAGGGTTTCGCAATCAAGACACATGGAAATTCAGATGCGTTGGCATTTGCAAACGCAATTCAATACGCGGCCACTTTGGCACGGAACGATTTGAACGAAACAATCCGCACTCGTGCCGCATCTTTGGCACATATCCGTTCCGAATTACAGTAATTTCATTGTTTGTAATTATATAGCAAATATGATAGAATATCCCATGATAAAAACACTGAATATGGGACCGGCAAAAATTATATTTTTTCCGATGGCAATGTTGTTTGGTATGATGCCAGCAGTTACATCACATGCCGCGCAAATGACCTCCCAAATACAAGAACTGTTGCGCCAAAAAGAAGAAAAGGCAAAACAGTTAGAATCATGTGACGGTAAACGCAAGGCATGGATGATTGCGGGCATATCAACGATTGGATTAACGGCGGTCGGCATCGGTGTAAACATTGCCCAGGCTGGTAAGAGCAAGAAATTGGATACCTCGATAAATTCAGCGAATACGATGTTAAAAAATCAACAAACCGAATTAGACCGCATAAACACAAAAATTGCCGAGAAAAAACACCAACAACTTAATAACAGTCGTAATAATAAACAGGGAATCGGATCAGAAAATAGTGGTGCTGATAATGAAGAAACTGAATTTGTGAATGAAGAAAATATCGTGGACCCTGATATGAAAAACAACCCAACAGAACCCGAAGTTGATGTAACAAAATGGACCGAGGTAACATATAAATTGTGTAATAAAAATTTCGCGCCAGGTTCATCAAACGCCAGGTCTTTTTTATCAAGGTCAAATAATGGTCAATATTGTGATGGCGAAGGCGGTGGCAACGAATATGATTTTAAAAGAAATCCGAATACATGCAGCCAACAAAGATACAAACAGGTTGGTAATGGTGAATGGAAAGTCTTATTAAAAGATGGCAGGTCTTTGAAGGGAATAGCGGTATGCAGTAATACAGAGGCTGGCGAAGTAGGTGAATTGAGAGAAGAGATAGACACAAGTGGCAGCGGTCTAAATTGTTGGTGTCAATTGACTGAAACAGATTTGTCAGAATGTTTGGTTACCCCAAAATTTTCCTGGGCATTCATAGAAAAATATTGGTTAGTTGATAATGAGGATATGCAAGATTTAGAATTTGGTTATGAATACGGCATTCGTGATTTGATGCCGTCGGGATATTATCAACGTGGTCAAAATACGTGTCCTTGGTTGTGTGCGCTGGAATGTGGTCATCGTGTGTATGATTTAGGCAAGTGGTTGCAAAGGTCATTACATGGTGTCCCATTTATAGAACAATACATGTAATCATAAAAATACACATCGGCGGTTACCCGCCGATATGCTCTCCTTCCTTCCGGAAACCGGAAACTGTTTGTTTGCTGTGTAAAAAATTATGCCGCCATTGCGACCGTACTTGTGGATTTGCCTTCGTCTGCATCCATGATACGTTTTGCTTCGGCAAAGACCATTTCTTTTACACGCAATGCCAATTCTTTTGTGTCCAAACTTTCCGCCGCGACATCAAAATTATCGGTTCGAATTTGTAACGAAACATACGCACCAACCAAAGATGTGCGTGGCAAATCTTCGATTGAACGTGGTGCGTTGTTATGACCAATTTGCAATTCATCGCTAAGCGATATGATTTGCCGGTCGGCATTGACCCACACGGTTGTGCTAAGAACTTTGTGCAGAGCAATCATGATTTCTTTGATATTTTTTGGCATGTGGTGTTCCCTCCTTTCTGGGCGTTGTCAAAAATTCAAAGCAGTTTTTGTATTTACACGATGTATTTACAAATTACTGAATCAAATTTTTTGGTTGTTCCTTGTTTTCCCCAGAAAACCGCGTTTTCCTTAGATTTCTGGGGGTTTTATCTTTGGTCCCTTTGTCTATACACGGATGATAGAATAAAAACGAATCGTGGGTCAAGAAAAAAAATGCAAAAAAATGAAAAAAATTTTATATCGTTACTAATTCTTTGCAATTAGACGAATTTTTCCGGAATAATTTTTGTTAATTTTTTAAATATGCGTCTAAAAATTGTCGTATCGGGGTCATGTTTGTGTATACGTGGCTTTTTATCACCGGGTCGCATGCCATTCCATACTGTATCATTGTTGTTGCGGGTTACATGCCAAGATGTTTGTGTGTCGCGCAAAATCATATCACGCACGCGTGCCGCAAATTCTGGGCTTTCGAAAATTGCGACATTTTCGGTATTATAATATGCGCTACGCGGGTCCAAGTTAAAACTGCCTATCCATGAAATTTTATCGTCAAATACTATGGTTTTGCTGTGCATTACTGAAAAGTGCGGTTTTTTTCGTGTTCGTTCGTGTCGGCGTTCGCGGATGTTTTCCGCCGAAGTCATAAATTCATACACATCTGCGCCGGCATCAATCAATTCATCACGGTAATTTTCCCATTTCCCAAATGCGGTTGGGGCATTGGTGGAAGATAACGAATTTGTAACAACAGTTATATGGACACCAGATTTTTCTTCGTCTTTCATTAAATCCATACCACCGCGACCCGGAACAAAATATGCCGCGGATACATACACATTGTTTTTTGTTTCGCGCCAAAGTCTGTTAAGTGCCAATATAATTTCGCCACGATATTTTTCTTTGCGTTCCATTGGCATTTCGACTTTGTTTGGTGGGTCAGCAATGAACCGGCCACGGCCCCAGTAAAAATCGAAAAGATGATTTTTAAATTCGTATACTGCCAAAGATATAATTTTGTTATACCATCGGATGTTTTCTGCGCTGCGTCTTTCCAGTTCGGCGAATTTTTGTTCCAGTTTTTTCATGGCGCATTTTGATTTTGCCTTTGGAATAACATACGCAGGTACGGCTAAATGATGCGTCCAATATTTATTAAAACTGTCCGCCGCGCCATGTGTAATTTCGCCCAAGAACAAAACATCTGTATCAGAAAAGTTGGCAGATGTTTCAGGTACAAAATAATTACTGCCCACGTTGCGGCCACCGGTAATCAGGGCGATATTGTCCACAATGAACAGTTTGTTATGCATACGCGAGTTCAGCCGGTTAAAGTCCATCAATATTTGCGGATAGTATAAAATGCGCCACCGATGTTTTACAGCATTAAATATTTTAACTTCGATGTTTGGGTGTTGATTCAATAACACGACATCTGCGATATCAGAATTTGTTCCATAATCGTCAATCAGTATTCGCACTTTGACCCCGCGGTCGGCAGCATTTTTCAATTCGCCGATTAAAATGCGCGAGGAAAAATCGTTACTGTAAATATATGTTTGAATATCGATAGTTTTTGTTGCCATACGTGCGAACGCGGCGCGAATAAAGAACGCAGACATACCGTCTTCTATCAAACTTGCGCCACTGACTTTTTCGCCCATGTTTAATTCTTTGGCGTACTGTTTGGCGATTGGGGTACTCATAGGGTCGTATTCAGCATCAGCCGCAACAATTTTAGGATTGTATGCAGCCAATCTCCGGTCGCGCAAACTGGTTGGGATAGTAGTGCACCCAACGAACGGCAATGCCAACAACAGCCAAGAAAGATTATGCCAAGACATAACATAATTATAGCCTGTTGTTTGTGTTTCGCAAGTCAAATCGCCCGCGGAAAGAAATCACACTGTAACAAAATTTATTTTTTGCGATGTTTTTCACTTGCGTTAACAATTGGTATAATGATAAAATGCATGGAACGGAAGGAAGAATTTATCATGAAAAGACTTGCTATATTTATTGGTGGCCTGTTTATGCTACCCGCATTTGCTGAGGTTGCACCGGTTTTCTATGAAGATGGAATAGAGTATTCAGATGTCGTATATGACGAATACGGCAATCCAATTTTGGATTATGAATACGATGATACTGATTTAGTTTCCGATACGAACGAGAACGCAACAAAGCCTTCCGTTTCTGGCGCACGCGTCGTGTTGGGAACACGTTCGAATGCCGCTAATCGAACAACGGTTGGGCGTGCAATTCCAACGGCCACAACGGCCACATCATCAAATGGCCGGGCATCTGCGGCAAATTCTTCCCGTGTGGTTGCGGCGCGAACAACGACAAATTCTTCCCCTCGTTCAACGTCAAATTCGCGCGGTGTTGCATCGCGTACTACATCGACCACGGCGGCCCGCACAACGGGTTCAACCGCGGCCACACGTGCGGCGGCAACGCGTGCAACGGGTGGTTCGGGTCGCACTACATCAACCCGCACAGGTTCAACTGGCACTGGTACGGTGGCGCGGACGGCGACAACAACGCGCACAACAACAGGTGCGCGCACGGCGAATGCTTCGCGTGTATCGCGTGCGGCGACAAAATTAAACACTGTGGTAACCACCACGGCTGTACCAACGGAAAATGTAACGGTTTATACGGATGGTGATCCGTTGTACATTGGAACCAATGCTGCGGCAGATCGTATGGGTGCGACATCGGCGGGCAATCGTAATACAGCGAGAAATCGTGCGAGTATTGTTGCAAGTGAAGTTGGTCCGGGTAACCGTGGGGCAAGTTTGCGTAACCAATCTACTCTGCGAATGTCAACAATTACTAGCGGGGCCAGCACATCTGTATCGAACGAGGTTATTACCCCCGAAGATATGGACGAATTGGCGGAATTAACAGATTATTGCAAGGCGCAATATGCGGCATGTATGGATAATTATTGTAATGTCTTGGATGATAACCAGGGTCGTTGCAGCTGCAGTGCGAACATCAAAAATTATGCCAAGGCCGAGGCGGCATTAAAGGCGGCAACCGAAGAATTACAAGAGGTTGCCCAAAAGATTCAATACATTGGTTTATCTGCGCGTGAGGTGGAAACTTTGTTCACCCAGACCGAGGCCGAATTGAAAATGCAATCCACCACGGATACAAGCCAGTTAAAGACAAGTCTTGATAAAATCAAAGACATGATAATAGATGTTCAATCTGGAAATGCCACATCAAACAGCACATCTGGTTTGGCATTTGATTTATCGGGTTTGTTGGATTTCACAATCGACAGTACTGGTTTTGATTTGACTGCGTTCTTGGGCGGTTTCGGCACAAGTGGTAACACCATAAACAACCAACGTGGTGCTGAATTATTCAAAACTGCAACCAATCGGTGCAAGGCTAATGTTTTAAAATCCTGCACTGCCCAGGGTGTAGATGCGTCATTGGTTACGAATGCGTACGATTTGGAAATCGACAAAGAATGTATCATATACGAACGCAATTTGAACGATTCCAATGATCAGATGGTTGCCACGGTCCGCAACGCAAAAAGTGTTCTGCAAAAGGCGCGTTTGTTGGTTGAGCAGTCTAAAAATGAATACGATATGCGTGGGTGCATAAATGCGCTGGATTCCTGTATGCAGGATGAATATGTCTGCGGTTCCGATTATGAAAAGTGTTTGGATCCGTCTGGTCGTTACATCGTAAATGGCGAGGTTGTAATTGGTACCGACCCTGGTCGTGCGGTCAATGGTGTTAGTGACGGTGCAACGGGTGTATTGGATGGGAATATCTGTTCGATGAACCTGTATAACGTTTGGAATTATGGTAATTCTACGCCGGGTCAAACGGATGCAAGTCAGACTAACTGTAAAAACGCATGGAACAGTTACAGTTTGCAATCCGGCAACGGCAATTTATCGGACTATATCAAAGAAACCCTTGGCGAACATGACGGCCTTGGGATGTCGCAGTTTATTCAAAACAAGATTGGTTGGAATGAAAAGGATAAAAATTACGGAATGTGTATGTCTGTGTTGAACAAATGTCAAGATTTTACATACACAGGCAACGGCACATCGCGTAAATATAACCCCAAGAACGAGGTTGTAAAACAGTATTTGGACCGCATCTTGATTCAAATCAAGGCAAAGCAGGATGAAATTCTGACCGAACATGCGGAAAGTTGTATTACCGATGTTACAACATGTCTGTCGCAAAACAATTATCCGTTTGACGAAGTTGCAGATAACGTTGTTGCGGCAAACATCGCTATTAACGCGTGCCGTTCAACGATTGTAACATGTATGTCGGTTAATGGATATTCGGTTGATAACCCAACCCCAACCGATTT
>CACZUL010000045.1 GCA_902784285.1 uncultured Pseudomonadota bacterium
AACATGTTGTTTTTGATCTGCACCAACGGGAACCGTATCGGAATTATACAGTAATATATCCGCCGCCATCAAAATAGGATAAGTATATAAACCCATATTAACCCCGAAATCCGCATCATTGCCGGCCGCAGTGTTTCTATCAACGGCCGCCTTGTAAGAATGGGCGCGATCCATTAAACCCTTGGGTGTAACATTGGTTAACATTGTGGCCAATTCGCAAACGTGTGGCACATCCGATTGGCGAAACATCAAGACATTTCCCATATTAAACCCAATGGACATAATAATCGCGGCGATTTCATAGGTGTGTTCGCGCACCGCGGCCGCATCATGCATTGTGTTTAATGCGTGCAAATCCGCAATAAACATAACCGTTTTATGTTCGTGGGAAATATCGCGCATTTGTGATAACATACCAATATAGTTACCCAAATGGACGGTTCCCGTGGGTTTAATACCCGACAGATAAATTTTATTATCAGACATATTGTTATCTTTTGTTTTGTTTGGTTTATTATACACCGTTTGTTTGCGGAAAGCAAAGAAAAATCCGCCCGTTTGGGCGGATATATGAATTTTTGCCAAAATCTATTAACGAGAATAGAATTCGACGACCAATTCCAACGCGTGTAAATGTTGCGACAAAGTTCGCAGAATCTACATTGATATAATCCGGTGTATTGCGTTCGCCCGATTCCAATGCCAAAACCACCAACGGCATTTGTTTTGCTTTTTCACCAACGGTGATAACATCACCTGGTTTAACCTGGTAAGAAGCGATTTTCACGCGTTTATCGTTGACATAAATATGACCATGACTTACCAATTGGCGTGCCGAGAAAACAGTCGGCGCAAATTTTGCACGATATACAACCGCGTCCAAGCGACGTTCCAACAAACCAATCAAGTTATCTGGTGTGTCGCCTTTCATATTATCTGCCTCCAGGTAATATGCTCGGAACTTCTTTTCGCCGATGTTGCCATAGTATCCTTTCAGGGTCTGTTTTGCACGCATCTGCTTTGCGTAATCGGTCATATTGCCGCCACGCGAAGTTGGACCATGTTGTCCCGGTTTATATTTGCGTTTGTTAAACGGTGATTTTGCCTGGCCCCACAGGTTGACACCCAACCGGCGGCCAATTTTCAATTTACGGGTATTACGTTTTGCCCCATCTCTTGCCATTTTGTTTTTCATTGTGCCGGGCGTTTGACAGGAACCTTATCGCCTGCGGGACCAAAACGCACCGCGACTTAATCAGACCTGAATGTTACCCAGCGACCCGCATACTATACCATTTATTTCGAAAAATCAAGGATTTTTATTTAACAATCGCACGATACAGCATATTTATTGGAATTATCATCAGCGCCATACACACAACCGTCAACCATTGAACCGGCGAAAGCGGTGCCAAATGTAATGCCGCACCACCAAATGTTACGCACAAATATGTGCCGGCAAACACGAACAGCGCAACAATTATAAACATTGGGTTTGATTTCAAATGCCAGAATATATTATACCCCGGCACGCGCACCACAAACCCGTTCAACATTGCCATTATTATTAAAACTGCAAATCGCCCAGAAAGTGCCGTCGCCGGTCCGCCAAAAATGTGGGAAATCGGCGGTAATACGGTCAATGTAAATATAAACACGCCCGCAGCCGTTGTCCAAATTATTGAGCGCAATGTTTGCCATGTAATCAATGGCGAATTTTTACCCATTACCCGTTCGCGCATATATTCAGGCCGCGGGGCTTCGCCACCGAATGCCAATGAATTCAAACTGTCGATTATAATGTTTATTATCAAAATCTGGACTGCGACAATCGCATCAAACCCCAAAAACAGCGGAAATAAAATACTGACCACAACCAACATGAAATTTATCGGTAATTGGAACCGCAAGAAATTTACCACATTATGCATAAATGTGCGGCCCATTAAAATACTGTTCGTGATAGATATAAAATTATTGTCCACGATGATAATATCACTGGCGCCTTTGCATACATCGGTGCTGTCGCCCATGGCGAATCCGACATCTGCGCCCTTTAGTGCCGGGGCATCGTTTGTGCCGTCGCCGCACATACCGATACTTATGCCGTCCATACGCGCCAATTCAACCACGCGCAGTTTTGTTTGCGGGGTCGCGCGCGCGATTACAGATATTTTTGGTAAAATGCGCCGCGCACGCGCATCCGACAACGCGTCAAATTCGGGCGCACCAATCGCAATATCTGAATCATTTGCAATGATGCCAGATTCATTTGCGATAACACGCGCGGTTTCCAAATTATCGCCGGTTATCATCATAACCCGAACACCCGATTGACGCAGTTCCCCAACCACATCGGCCACACCCGGGCGAATTTCATCCCGCATAATAGACAATGCGACAAACACCAAACCGTCCGGAATTTTATTATCAGATATTTTCCCGTCATAGTATGCCGTTGCAATTACCCGCATTGCCCGGCGCGCATTCGTAACCATTAACCGATTTATGCGGGCGCGATGCATAGAATGAACCCTACCATCGGCATCAATATATCTGTGTGCATGCGACAATATTATTTCAGGTGCCGCCATAACATAGGTGCGAACCCCGTCCGACGAACGCACCGTTGTGGCGGAAAACTTACGTGCACTGGAAAACGGAATCTTGGCGATTGTTTGATATGTGCGTTTAATTGCCGAAATTCGCCGTGCGGTCAAATCCAAAGCCCCAAACAGTGCGCGTTCCGTGCTGTTTCCGCCGACTATATTACCGTTTGCATCCAACATCGCGCGGCCATTCAGAACTATGTTATTTGCAATCTCGACCGTGGCACCAGATGCCTTGATATTAAACCCGACATTTGTTCCATCACCAAGGTAATTCGCCACGGGCTGCATCCGGCCAAAAGTTATCGTTCCTGTTTTATCGGTGCAAAGTAATTGAATATTGCCGGCTTCGGGAATTTTGTGCGGATTTTTGGCCAACAGATTTGCCCGTGTCATTTTATGAGCATTCTGACTGGTGATAATTCCGATGATAAACGGCAAACCTTCGGGAACCGCGGCGATAAAGATTGTTAATGCCAATGTTATCGCCGATATGATTATGTAAACAGTATTCCCAGTAGTGGTTGCCCCATCGCGTATGAAATGCACCGCCATAATCAGCACCGCAACAGACACCGCGCAAATCGCGCCTATCTTGCCGATTATGCCCGCCAAATGGTCCAATTGTAATTGCAGTGTGGTTTTGACATCTGCGACATTATCCAATGTTGCCAAAATCCGCGCGTTTTCGGTATTTATGCCCACGCGCGTTACATGCATTACACCGCCACCACCTTGGACTGTGGTGCCCGCAAACAAGTGGTTTGAATCAACATAATCGTTCGCAGTAATGGTTGCCGAAACATCATATTTGAACTTTGGGGTTGGGGACTTATGAACCTCGGCACTTTCGCCGTTAAGGACGGAATTATTGACCGTAATATGCCCATGAATAATGTACCCGTCGGCCGGGATTGTTTCGCCCGCCTGGATTACGACAGTGTCGCCGACAACGATTTCTGTGCTGTCTATATTGCGAATACGGCCACCACGCACAACATTGCACATTTGCTTTGACGCGCGGCGACGCAGTTCAATCGTACTGAATTGGGCGCGCATTTGGGTTACAACATTTACAATACATACAATGACCAGAACCGCGCCAATTCCCAATGCCTCGGTCAATTCGCCATAGCCAAACACCGCAAGCACTGCGAATATAATCGTCATAATCAACAAAATCAGATTGATTTTATCGCGAAACACATCCAATAAAAATTGCCACACTGTTTTTGCATGTGGTTCCGGCATAGTATTTGCGCCATATTTTCGCCGATTTTCCAATACACGCGCCGCGGTCAGCCCCCGATATTTCATATTGATTTTCCCCTGCTCTACACCGTATATATAATACAGATTTTAGGCCCACACGACAAGTGGAATTTTTACCGAGTTTGAATTCCGGAATCGAAGCCAATAAAATCAAAAAATCCGCAACTGCGGATTTTTAAGATAAATTTGCTGTCTTGATAAACAATAATTAAAAATGATTTTTACAAAATTTCCGTCCTGAATGAGTTTTTAAATATATTTCAAAATCTTTCGCCTTTTTCATATTGTCAAAGGCAAAATAATTTTTGATTCTCCACGGTTTATATTTATTAGTATGAATTGATTTACCAGAATTATGTTCTTCCAGGCGTTGTTTCAAATTCGTGGAAAAACCAACATAAAAAACATCAGGATTATTTATTGATTGTAAAATATATACATAAAACATTTTATTGCCCGTCCCGGCTGTGCGCCGCACACCCGCGGCCGTGGCACCCCGTTTTGCTACACTTAAATCCGCGTAACCGCGGCTTTGCGTTAGCAAAGACGGGTGGCGGAGATGAAGGGATTCGAACCCTTGATACGGTTGCCCGTATACCACATTTCCAATGTGGCGCACTAGACCAACTATGCGACATCTCCGGATTTTTATAAATTATTCGTCGTCAGACGCATCGTCGTCCGCAACATCATCGGCAACCAATTCGGCGGCATTTTCCGGTTCTTCGGAAATCAATGTTTCTTCCAATTCCGCGTCAATTTCGCGCAGTGCCGGGTCAACACTGTTGACTTCCAGTGTTTCTTCGGCGTTTTCAACGGCCGGTGTTTCTTTATAAGATTGCACAAATTCATGGCGCAGATTTGCGACATCTAATTTGCCACTGGCAATTTCGCGCAGTGCGGTTACGGTCGGCTTATCAGTTCCACGTTCCACCACCGGCGTGGCCCCACCGTTCAAATCACGAACGCGTTGCGATGCCAGCATTCCCAGTTCGTATCTGCTTTCCACAAATGGTAATGTATCAGAATTTGTTGTGCGTGCCATTATAAATCCTTTGTTGAAATATGCTTTCGTTTCGCTATAATGCCCCAAGGATGGTCAAAATGCAAGTAGAAAATGATAAAAATTATATAAAAACTTTGTCTTTCGGTTGCCGGCTTAACGCGTTGGAATGCGAAAAGATAAAAAATATGTTGGCGGGGCGCGGAATTTGCGCCGTGATTGTGAACACCTGTTCCGTCACCGCCGAGGCCGAACGCCAGTGTGGCCAGGTTGTCCGCAAAATTGCACGCGAAAACCCCGGGGCAACTATTTTCATAACCGGATGCGCGGCGACCCGCAACCCCGATTTGTTCAAAAAAATTCCGGGGGCGGTTGTTATTCCTAATGCGCAAAAGATGAATATTGATGCGTATATCGGTGGTGGCAGTTGCGGCAATCCGTTCACGGGTAACTTTGACGGGGACGAAAAACTATCAAAAAAGTTCGTTCAGATTCAAAACGGTTGCAACCACGATTGCACATATTGCGTAACGCGCATTCTGCGTGGGCCATCCGTTTCGTTTGAATATGAAGATATATTGGCGGATGTGTGCCGTGCGACCCAAAATGGGTTTGGGGAAATCGTCCTGACCGGAGTAGATGCGGCATCTTATATTAAAAATTATGATGGAAAACCGTTTTTATTGGCGGATTTATGCCGGCGATTATTGGCGGATGTGCCGGCGATGCGACGGTTAAGATTGTCTTCGGTTGACCCGGCGGTGCCGACAATTCGCGACATTATTGAAATGATGAAGATTGAACCGCGGTTTATGCCACACCTGCACCTTTCTATGCAGTCCGGGTCGGATACGATTTTACGCGCGATGCGGCGGCGGCACACGGCGGACATGGTTCGCGAATTGGTGCGCATTGCGGACGGCCGCGTCAGTTTCAGTTGGGATATAATCTGTGGATTTCCGGGGGAAACAGACGAATTATTTGCCGAAACATTGGCATTGGTACGGGAATTAAAACCGATACACGTGCATGCGTTTCCATATTCGCCCCGCCCCGGCACGGTGGCGGCGGAAATGGATGGGCAAATTCCGCGCGCAGTTTCCAAACGCCGGGTAAAATTGATAACCGATGCGGCGGCGGAAAATATGCGCAAATTTATGGCGGGCTTGGTCGGGACGGTGCAATCGGTTTTGGTGGAATCAAACAATATGGCACGCACCCCGGACGATATTCCGGTGCGCATTTCCGGTGCGCCGATTCCGGCAAAAACAATCTGTGATATTGATATTACGGGCACGGATGAGGATGTGTTAATGGGCAGTGTTAGTGGTTAGTGTTAGTGGTTAGTGTTAGTATTTAAAAGGTTGCATTTTGCAACCTTTTTAATTGTCACCACAGCGCAGTATTCACAGCAATTATTTCATAAAAATACCCCGCAAATGCGGGGTCGAATTTATGCGACAAAGTTATTGAACTGGATTGAATATATTCGTTCGTGTTAGAACATCATTTTGAGACAAACTGCCACAATACCACGCACAATCTCTTTTACAATTTGTAGTAGAAGCGGACTTATATGCCCATGACCATGCCGAACCAGATACTTCTGGATCCGTCATTTTACAATAACAATGGGTACCGCCAACACTGCCATTACTTTTCCAAGTATTATATTCTGTTTGTATAGTACTCTGCGCCGACGGGACAGTATTCGATGCTGAACCAACAACTGAACTGCATATGGCTATACCTTTAATTCCTCCATAAGGAAATTTTGTATACCAACTACCATTTGATAAGGCGGCATATTCTGCACTGGTACAGCTTGATTGAGAACTTTGGTTTCCAGTATGCGTCTTATAACAATTGTATATACCATTTATAGACGGGTCCAAATAAATTCTGGTTGATATACTGGTGGGACCGGATGTATTGATTTGCCACAGCAGGCAATCGTTGTCGATACAGCTTAATTCACTGTTGGCCGCATTTGCGGCGGCGGTGTTGATTGTTTGTGCGGTAACCAGTGCACTTGTATAATTATTTGTTGTACTGTAAACCGGTTTTTCGCCAACCGTGCCGGCCGTGCCGGTGCCGGTCATAACAAAATTTGCCGTGCCGTTGACCGTGTTTTGTTTACCGTTTAAACCCGTAACAATTGGGCCGACCTCTGGCACCGTGGTTGCCGTTGTGGACGTGCCAAGCGTGGACACAATATCACGCGAACCCGGGGTCGCGCCCGTGGACGAACCGTATGTCATAAGTTTATTTGTGCCAGTGGTCGTGATTTTCGCCTGTTTCCCGGACAACAAATTATCAACATAGGTTCGGGTTGTGATAACTTCAGATTCACCCGAACCACCGGATGATGGAGAATAAGGGGGA
>CACZUL010000046.1 GCA_902784285.1 uncultured Pseudomonadota bacterium
TTCGTTTCCATATTCATCGATATTATTCGGATTTATGCGATAAATAAACCCAAGGACCCCATCCGTGAACGGCCCAAATTTATGACGATACGACGCATTAAAACGCAATTCACGCGAACGGGGCGACATATCAATACTGCGCATTCCCATATCAGAAATCGCCAAATCATAACAGCCATCATCACCAATAATATCATAGTTTGCATACGCATATTTCACACTTCCATGCGACACAGCCAAAGGCATAGATGCCCCAAAACTGAAATTACCAATATCCAGCCCGGTGGCAAAGGCATTTGAATCAAAATCCGACATTTGGATCATTGCCCCTGATTCAACATCTGGTTGTGTATGCGCAAAAGTTGCCCGCAAACGCAACTTGACCGAATTCCACGGCATAACATACGCATCGACATCAACATAGTTTGTATTTGACGAACCAATCGCCATCAACCCTGAACCATATGCCCCCATCACTGTATTATTTTCATGCATTGCCCCAACGGCGGTATTTATTCCAAAATGATTATTGCCCCACCCTATTTCAGATTGCGCACCAGATATTGCCCCCAAATGCATCGGCTCGTAATTTGATGAAATTGTCGGATCGTTTTCCAACAAGCCCTCATCCGTTATAACACCGGAAAATGCGCGCGCACCAAATGCCCAATTTCCATTATGATACTTTGCCGTTGATGTAATGGCATTTGATGCCAACGCCAAAATCGGATTATTTAATCCAGTAAAACGCGATTCTCCATCGGTCAAATAATGTTGATAATCTGCGATCAGTTTCCAATTACCATTTGTATATTCCAACCGCATAGAATCCAATCCGCCCATATTATCGTTATATGCGCGCTCTGACCGCATCAGTCCAAATGACATATCACCAATCTTTACCATATCCTGTTGCATCGGGCGCACACGCAAATCACTCAACACATCCCCCATATATAAACCACGACGACCGCCATCATCAAACGCGAAAGAATTTTGCCAAATACGTGGCAACCGCATAGACCCATCAGCACTTTCCAATATATCGTACGCCGCGATATCTATTGCCCCCCGCCCAAGGTTCAATGCCGCCGAAGAACGAAAGCCTGTATTCGTCGCCGCACGCCAATATGCATTACCCGATGTCGAAGTTATATTGTTTCCATCATAAAAATATAAATTTGTTCCTGGTGTTGTCGCCCGTTCAAGGTTTATAACCCCATAACCAAATATTTCTTTAAATGTGGCAAGATATTGTGCATTTGTTGGATTATATTCGTTTGGCAATGTATACATAGATTGCAGGTACGAAATCAATTCGGCCTCGCTAAAGCGACCACCACTGGTCTTACGTCCCAGAAATGGGCCATCTGCGGTCAAAGCAAGCAAACTAAAAATCTGACTTGGCGACATATAATGAAATGCCGATGCCAACAAACCCGCCGCACCCGCCGCAGATGCCGCCGCCATTTCATCGGTTAGCCCCACGGCCGCAAAACACCATGGATCCATCGCACCATTGTTACCGGTACCCGCCGCACCACAAATACGCGCCTTGTAATATTCCTGGGTTCCGGATACATCCTGCCACTGGGACAACTGGTATGTTGAACCCGACACGGGCATAACATCACTGTTCGGGGTAATAGACGGGTTTGTTCCGCCATCCCCCAGTGTCGGCGCCCGAACAGCAACCACCGACATAAATAAATGTTCTAAATTAGAATAAATTATCGGTGCCGCGTTTTCAAAACCCGCGCTTTGCACCGGGTCAGAACAATTAGAATCCGATTGTAATGATGCCCCGGTTGAAAACACGACCAACGGTGAAGATGCCATTGTATCAAAACTGTTCGAAGCACTGTATAAATTATTCAAATTGGTAAAAAATGTGCGCGCATTGTCAACCGGCAACAATCCAGATGTTGCCGCCGATGCCGTGCCATAGTTTTGCCCAACAAAGTTATAAAAATATGTTTCGTAATTATCCGACCCCGCCGCCAAGACAGAACTTATTGTCGGGGCAGTTTGGGAATGTAACGGTTCAATTACATCCAAGTTTGCAATTACATCAACCTTGGAACGTCCGGCCCCATCAACGTCAACCGTCCGTATATTTAAAGCATTTGACAACCCACTGTAATTATAGTAGTCCGTGGCATCGCCATTTGAATTCTTGCCACCACCGGTCCGATAAATTGTCATTTGGCCGTTCGGCATAAAACCGATAAAGTCTGTATTACTGCCGGCACTGGTATACCCGCCGACAATTTTTGCGATCAGATTGTCCGCGGTACCTGCGCTGGTATTATGTATTGCGGTTCCCGCGCCAGAAAAATCAAAACCATTTGCCTCAGTTACGGTATATCCAGAATCACCAGATGTCAAAATATTGTTATAATACTTATTAGAAACACCCAAAATCGAACCACTGGAATTATCCCACCACGTAACATTGTTTCCATCGTACAATGAAGTATTTTCGGCGGCATTTACACCATTCGCAGTTATCAAAGCAACATTGACGGGACGACCACCTGTATAATTATCTGCCAATGGCATCGGAGTTCTATCGGCATTACGCAATGTTTTTTGGCCCAAATACCCACGTGCAAATGCGGAATACCCGCGCATAAGCAACAGATAATTTCTGTTTGCGTTCATCAGTTGATAGGTATTTTCCATATCACCCGCAGACCAAAAGGCCAAGTTATCACGATACAAATTATCCACTGCAACCTGGTCATTCCAATTTATTCCAACAAATGCCGGACCGTATGGGATACCGCCTGAAAAAATCGCATTACCCGATTCGCCTGGGGTATTACCACCGTCGCCGCCACTGCCATGACCACCACCATTACTGTTTGGTGTATCATTATCGTTATCTGGATCAAAAACATCAGTTAACAAAAAAAGTCCACCTATAACAACGGCGGCACCCGCCGCCGCCAATGTTATTCCCTGGGCGGTGGATAGTCCACCGAACAACCCACCCGTTCGTTCGGGTGTATTTCGTTTTTTGTAATCTTTAATCTGGCGATCACATTGCGAAGCATCCGCACCATACATCTGTAAAATCTGGGCCGCGCGTAAATCGTTATTCATCAGAGCAGTACAAACCAAAGACAACCCAGTATTATCAACATAGTTTATATTTGCACCATTATTCACCAAAATTTGAACCTGTTGAATATCAGCATTTTTGGCGGCCGCCAACAACTGGGCCGCGACAGCAAATTCGCCAGGTGCCGCGAAAGACGCAAACGGGGCGAAAAATAACGCAAAAACAAATAATCTTATGAATTTCAAATTCGTCCTCTCCCTAAATCGTTCCTCATTGTAACATATATTTGAATTGCGTGTCTAGCAAAAAAATAAACGGGATGACAAACCATCCCGAATATTTTATGTAACCAGTATCAGATTAATAAACCTTGATACCCATACGTTGACGCGCCAAACTAGACACATTTCCAACGTAAACCTGTGCGGCTCTTATAACCGTTGTATCACAATCACACGGTTCTGGTTTCGGTGTATCAGGAACATGGTCATACACAATAACATGTGTAGTATCAACAACAGATTTTGGTTGGCGAGGTGTTCTTGAAACATACCCCCCACAATCTTGACACTGTTTGGCACCATCACTGTGATTGGCACTTTGGGTGTTTACTTTTTGATCAACATCTGCGTTACGTTCTGCATATATTTGATTAATTGTAACGTTACCCACATCACCGTCGGTTTCAATACTAATATTTGCATAATTTACAAACTTAGCAGAATCTACCGGCTGTTGCGGGTTATTAACCATTTCGGTTGAATCTTGTTGTGGTTCATCATCACAACCACAATCTACACAACCCTTACCACCCTTGCAGTGACGGCACAAACACATAATCAATGCGCCACCCAAAATACTGCCACAGATAGCCAATGTATGACCCCAACCTTTATTTTTGGTTGTACTTTTTTTACTTGTGCTCTTTTTGGTGGTCTTTTTCTTTGTATCGCCCGCACCTTCAGAGCCAGTTGTTTCACCTTCAATAACATCTGTTTTAATGGTTGTTACAACTTTAACTTCTTTTGTTTCTTTCTTTTCTGTGCTTTCTGATGCCATATTGGCCTCCTTTTGTTTTCTGTTTACGGGAGCATTATAGACAAATTTTTTACATTGTCAAGGGATAAATTAAAAAATATTTTGCACGCTTTTCTTTTTTCTGATATAATCTTTTCAATAGACCGAGAGAATGAAGTCACTGAACCTTATTTTTGCTGGCTTTTTCGGCTGCGTTGTTGTGTTTGGGGCAAACGCGGCGGTGTCAAAGTGTTCAAAAAGTAACCTAAATCGGTGTCTTGATTCTGCCTGTGCAATAAATATTGGGGTAAATCCGGCCGCACGGTGTCAATATTGCGGAACATCTTCCGCTGGCACACCACCAACCCAGAAAGGTATTACCAACATCACCGCCGGACAATCCACAAAATACGCATTAACCGAAAAAGAATTAAAGGTTGCCCCAACCGATCCCGGGCGGCGGTATATATGGGCGACAACCGAATGCATCAAGAAATTACCTGATTGTACGACTGACGATGTATCGGCATCTTATGACAAATTGATTGAACAATCGTGCAAATCCGCCGGGGTCAGCATGCAAACCGCCAAAGCAGTCGCCGATTTGAATGCAAAACCGACAAAACCCAAATGTAGCGAGGCTTTTTCGGCCTGTTTAGCGAAAAAATGCGGTACATCTTTTGAAACATGCGAACAAGATGCCGATTTTGACCGCTTTATTGCCGAATGCGCCACAGACACCACGGGATGCGATGAATATATTGCAGAGTTTCGCAAATCATCAACCGAAGAACGCAAAAAGATCTATGCAACCCGCGAACAAGTGTTAAAAAATCTGGTTAATGAATATCAAAACAACCGCAAAACCCGAATGGAAACCGCGCGCAACAGTTGTAACAAAAACGGCGCAAAAAAATCATGCACAGACACTGTTTGTAATATGTACATGGTTGGCAAGTGCGCAGAATCCACAGAAAAAGCCATGGCAGACCAGTTATGCAAGTTCTATGAAACGGCATGCACGGTATTGAAATAGTAATATGAGAAAAATATTTGAAAATTTTTATAAATGTTCTGTAATCGCGATTATTGCGACATTTGTCGGTATGTCATTTACAGATGCCGCTGTTACACCGCGTCAAACAAATGCAAACAAAGCGGCGGCGGCACGTGTTCCGAATCGTATCGCAACCAGTGCGCCAAAAAAATCGGCCACCACAACCCCGGAACCCGAACCAGAACCGGAACCCGTGGTTGTTACTGAACCCGAACCGGAACCGGAAAAACCAATTGTTGTAGACAATAAAGCATCCATGTTCCAAGATGTACTGTCAGAAATTGGCGCATCTACGACCGATCGTGCCGCCCAAGAACGTGCCGATATGATTCGTCGTCAACGCGAACAATTGATGCAACAGGATGCCCAATCCACAGCCGGCACCACAAATATGGGCAGTGCAAATGCATGTGATGCGGGGTTACGGCAATGTATGATGGAAAAATGTGGCGATGGATTTACAAAATGTGCCAATGATTCGACAGTTATTTGGAATACAAAAATAGATTCTTGCCGCAACAAAACGAAATGTTCGGCACACGAATATACGCTTATTGCCCCAGAAATCTTGGCAGACCGCGATTTGAATGTTCAATTATCCCACTATGATGCGGTAATAAAATGTGGCAATAATTACAATAAATGTATATTTGGTGAATGTGGCACAACATTGGAAAAATGTTTGTCTAAAAAAGACGGTGATGCCGCAATTTCAAAATGCGCAACCATTGCGAACGAATGCAAATCAATGGATAATGGGTTGGCATCACGCGTAATGAGTGTCTTTGGCGATTTGCGCAAAATCGCATCGGCCCGCGTACCCAAGGATGAAAAACGTCTGTATGAATTACGTGATTTGATGCGCGCCCAATGCAATCGTTTAGGTGCGGCATTTGACGAACGGACATTGGATTGCGTGTATACGGTAAGTTTCTTTGCCGGCGAAGACCGTACCCTTATGGCATCAAAAAAACTTTACCCGGCGCAAAGTTTCCAATGTAACCCGAATTGGTTTGGTATTGATATCACAACGTTCCGTGAAAAGGCAATTGACCGCGCAATCAAGACCCAGCGCACCGAAAAAGCAGTCAAAGAAGAATGTGAATCACACACGGGATACAAATGGAATGGCAAAGATTGTGTGGATAAAGATGGCAATCCGATTAAACTCGAAGATTTGGATACACATGAGGACGACACAGAATACAACACTTTGAATTTTCGAATAGACTACACCAACGGAGAAGGGATTCACAACGCTACAGTATCATGCAAAACCGACACGGCATCCTTTGATGGAAAAACGGACATTTATGGCAATGTACGAGGGTTAAAAATACCGAAAAACATAACCGGGGAAGATATTAAGGGATGCTTGATAACAGCCGACGGATGTCCCGAGAAAAATGTGTCTATCGCCGAGATATATAACTCTAACCTTCATATTAAATTAGAATGCCAACCGCAAAATGCAGACGAGCATGGATGCAATACCGAAACCCAAGAATGGAGCGAAGAACAACAGAAATGTGTACGCAGTCGTAAACAAATAGAAAAGGATTGTAATACCAACGGGTTTGAATATGATGCCGAAAAAAATACATGCAAACCGTGTCCAAATGATGAGCAACACGAATTAACCACAGATAACCGTTGTGTGATGAAACAAAATACCGTAAATGATATGATGGCAAATATAGTATGTAATAGGAAAAAAGAATCAGAATGTACCGACAAATGCAAATGGCAAGATGGTAAATGCATTGCCAATACGGAAAATACGTCAACCCCTACATCTGCCCCAAACAGTGCAAGAATGGCCAGTGGCACTTTGACATCTTCAAATATCAATGATGACTGTACAACATTCTGTAATAACTTTAACCCAAGCGAGAACATTGTGGCATGGTACACAAAGAGCCCCAAGACGCTATATGATGAGCCCACTACAAACTCCTGTGTGTCCGACAGTAGATGTAAGCAAAAAACACAACAAAAATGTGAAACATTGGTTGGGCAGAGTGTATACGGATTAGAGGGTGCCATAATCAAAGAAGCTTGGGCACATGATATAAAAGAAGGCCAGATCGATGGTCGTACATATTACTATTATGGATGTAAATTCAAATATGATGAACCCCAACCAGAATGCACAAACATTTGTAGACAGGCGACAGACACATTAACATACAAACCAGGGGCCAAGTCCATACCATCTGGGACAGCAGAAAACCCAGAATGTTTACAATCATGCCAAACGGAATTACACAACGCCTGTCTCACTTGGGAAGGGGTATCTTGGTGTGATATATCATCAAATGAATCAGGCTGTGAAAAATATGAGATTGGTAGTAAACAAACTACATTTAAAATTTCTGGAAACAATTACAAATGTAAATTTGTTCGAAGATTCTCTGAAGCGGAAACCCAAAGACAGAAAGACGCACAAGAACAACAACCAAGGAAGATTGAATGTATAAGGGGTGACCTAGGGACATGGGATAGTAATAGTAATAGTTGCACATGTAATTACCCCGGAATGAAATATGACGGGACCCATTGTGTATGCGAAGGAAGCACCTGGAAAGATAGAAGCGCGGTTCCAACAAAAAAACGCGGATACCAATTATATGAAATTGAAATCGCTTGTTCACAAGCCGGTGGTTCAAGAGATTATTATAACGATCATGGGTGCGAATGCCCCACAGGCAGTAAATATTGGTGTGAAGCCGAAGGCGGAACATGGCGACCATTAAAACAGACATGTGATTGCAAAGTTGGTGTGTGGGATGTATCAGCAAAAAGATGTACCAGTGACACATGTGCCAATGATTGTAAAAAGTTCGCAAAAGACCTTACATCAAAGAATAATTACAGACGGCAAGTTACCAAAAGACAAAGTCCAAATTGTTGGAAACTTTGCGGTGATATTATGGCAAAACAATGCCAGCAAATAAACAATAATTTTGATGTGGATCTTACATGCGATAATACCGCACAGGCATGCGTATATCAATGTGTACAAAAATAAAAATCTCATTTGACAAAGCAAAATAAAACTTTATAATTCGCCCCCGGTGCGCTTTAAAAACAACGGGGGTTTTATTATGCATTTTTATCCACACTTTGCACGCGAAAATTATAATCCACGCACCGGTCGCTATATTCCGGCATGGCAAAAAATCGCACGTGCACACCACGGCATAAAAATTTCAGATGCCGATTGTAACATGACAAACTTTGGTCAATATTCACCCGCATACCCAACAACAAACGAAGATTGGCGTTTTGCAATGCATGAATTAAACCCGGCGGGTAAATCTGTCTTAACCGTAACAGGAAGTGGGGATCAACCTATTGCGTTCGCAATTTCTGGGGCAAAAGATATAGATACTTTTGACACAACATATTTTGCCCATGTTATTATGGATATGAAAACATCGGCTATTCAAACAATGGACCGCGAACAATATTGTTCTTTTGTGAACGATTTGGATAAAAATAAT
>CACZUL010000047.1 GCA_902784285.1 uncultured Pseudomonadota bacterium
CGTATTATGGAATTGCCGCGTGCGACTTATGCGGTCTATTTTTCCACCACCGATGCTATGTTGGCCGAAGCCAACAAGTTGCACCTTAAATTGACCACCGAAGATGCACATGCCATTGACGAAACATCAAATGTAAATTTTTACTCGATTCGTTCAAGTATAGGCGCCCCGCTTGTCATGCTTAAAGTCCAAGATGATGCCGTTATTTGGTGTCGTGGCGATAGGGCAAAACGCCCCGTGGATTTTACACGTCAAGTTGTTTCGTTTATTGTTACAAAACGATTCGGTATCAAAGGTGATATGGCATGCACAGGTATAATCGAACAAAAAGGCAAATATTATAATATTTATGATTTGCCAAAAGGTTTCATTTATCGTGGAAATATGGATTTGTCCTATGCCGGATTGACCCAGTTGCCCGATATGCGAACCGTCACAATCAGGGGGGATTATAATATTAGTGGTAATGATTTACAGCATATTATCGGCGCACCGGCCGTTGTCGAAGGCGATTTTATTATCCTGGATAATGCGAATCCATACCTGTTCAAAGATAAACCAAACCCACAATTTACCAAGATTTTGGGTAAGTTTCGTAACAGTTACTATCCAAACGGCAGATAAAAAAATCCGCACAATCGTGCGGATTTCTTTTATCGATTAAAATGAATTCCGCGTTGACCCGATGATGTCGTAACCATGGAATTAAATGTCGAATTCGCATCCGATGCCGTTAGCCCGCGGCCAGATGGATTATAATTCGCCCCGTTTAACAATATTAACATCGGAACATCGCCATTGCACTCAATTGCATAATTGTTCGGATTGTAACGTTTGCCATAGCATTTGCCATCCAAAATCGCCGCGATATTATCTTCTGCCAATGTCGCGCAGGTCGGTTGTGTGCCATTTGTGATTTCACCATACGGCAATTCTTCGGTCGCATTCGATAATATGCCACGGCACCATACGCGTACATAGTCGCCATTTAATAAAACCATCGCCCCACCATTTGTTGATTTGCGGGCACCGTAACAGCCATTGACATAGGTGTTGATATCAAAATCAGTGTTTATTCCATTATATGCCTGGATGTCGGAACGTTCCATAGCAACAGGTTCATCCCCGCCCGCGGTCAATGCGTTGCCACAGATATACTTTTTCCCCCGACATCCGCCGGATACATCCCATCCGGTTTCAAAACTAAAATCAACCCCCAGGGTATTAGCATTGTAACACCGCGTTTCGTCAACAGTACAAATGGTTGCTTGGTCCCACCAATTTGTCGCGCCAAATGCCGTGCCACACATTAAACAAAGTGTAACCAATGGAATTATTCGTATGTTCATAATTTCCTCTCTTCTGTTATTACTATAACATTTTTTGCGACCCCGTGCAAGCATCGTAATATGTTATTATTCTTTACATAATCCCCACCCAAAATGTGCATTTGTTTCGTTATAGAAATCTGTAAGTTTATTTTCGGTGGTTTGATATGTTGTCGTCCATGTTCCGCCAAGTCTGTCGCATTCGGCCGCCAAAACAGTTGCCATATTTGATTTGATTGAATCCATAACTGTATTCACATCTGCCAAAACCTCGGTTGGCATGGTGGCCGCAGTGGTGCCGGGGCGGGTGCAATACTGGATTGCATAAACAACCATTTTTTGATATAAACTGCCGACCCAATCTTGTTCACATTCATCGGAACCAGGAATAGGCCATTCTGTTCCGCCACGGCATATCCAATTTCCGTCTGTTGGGCATGGATAGCATTTGTTGTTTTCCAGAAAGTAATTTTCTTTACAACTTTCATAATTTCGATTTGCCCAACAAATGTAATCGTTAAAATTGTTGTCGGGTGTGGGGATTATTGTGCTGATAGCAGTAAATTCAGAGTCTGATAAATCTGGTCTTGGTAATGAACTGTTTTCTGGCTGAAATACATAGGTGCAAAGTGGATTTTGTGCCGATAATATACTGCCCGGGGCATATACGCGACAACCGTACGGATAATCGTGTAATGTGTCGTTGTTGGATACGCGACATAATTTTTGGGCATAGTCTTGCAAAGTGGCAAGGCAATTTTGCGCAATCTTTTGATTTGTAATGTTTCGCATTTCTTGGATTAATAATTGTAACCCTTGGGTTCCGCCACCGTAAAGATTGCTGCATGTGGTTAATTTTTGCGAGCATAATTCTTCGGATAATGCCAATTGATCGCCAAGTAACATTTGATCGTCAATGTTGCTGTAATCACGTAACTGATTCGTTTTTTCGTCATAACATTTGTTTATCACATCCATACATTCATTTTTAACCTGGCGTATGCGGGATTGTTGGCCTTGGTATATTTCGGTTATTGCCTGGCGCAGGAATTCATCCCATACAGAATCGGAAATGTCGCGACATGTTTCCAATGTCTTTTCTGCAAATTTTTTCTTGTTGTTCAATTCGGCAACCAATTTCGCATTTGTCGAATTTGTTAATATATCGCCCGATAACGAAACCATGTCATTCAATTTATAGAAGTTTTCAGTATATATCGGTTCGCCGGTTACACGATTTAAATACAAACCTGTTAAATCCAGACAATGAACATAATTCTCGCCACATGCAGTATCCGCAGTCAAATTTTCGCGAACACCGGCGATACATTCGTTTATAGAGGTCGAATTGTGCGCATCATAATTTTCAAGACGCGCCATATTCATTTCCCGATTCGTTTGACGTATAGCCGTGTTTGCATTTTTAGACTGTTTATCCATGTTTGATAATATTATTGTACAATCATTTTCAATATACATCCCATACGCAGATACAACCATATCCAGTGTCTTTTGGGATGGGCAACGGTCGGCGATTAAATCAACGCATTGGGAATGAACGGCGTTATACAGCGATTCGCCAGTAAGGTTTGCGATACTTGCACCAGAAATTAAATCTGTGGTGTTCCATATCTGCTTTATGTCGCCCCCAATGTCCAGTTGTCCGGCGGTTGAAAGAGCATTTGAACGCGTGCCCGCCAAAACATCACCAATCGCGGCCAGTTTTTTTGATGCTTCAGAATCATCACGCGTCTTGTTCAATTTCAATTCGCCTTCGCTTGCCGATAACATTGCTTTAACCTCGGCCGGGGTTTTTACTATGGCCGAAATATTAAGATTTTGAAAATCTTGCAATTGGTCGGATGTTTGATTCAGAACGCGTTCACGTGCCTTGATGGTTTCCAATCTTGACGAGCATATACAGCGACGATATTTATCATTTGCCACCGCACAGAATTGGTCCATACACGCAAAATACGCATCTTGGCATTCGTTCTGTTGAATGTTAAATGTGTTTGTCGGGATGTTTTTTAAATCCGTGGTTAATGCACCGCGGGCGGCTTTTGTGATGGCCGTACGGGATGGCCTGGTATTTGATGTCGTACGCGTGTTGCGCAGGTCCAATGCGCGCGATGTTGTTGCCCCGGTCGGGCGCGTACCCGTCCGCGCGCGCGTAGAAGAATTGAGTTTTACGCGTGTGGGGGTGTTCGTTCGGTTAACAACATTGGTTGTGGTGCGCGACATACCAGATGTATCACGTGATGTGGTTGTGTTGGAATTATTGCGCGACAATGAACCGGTCCCGCGAACCGCGGCCGATGATGCGCCAACAGAAAGCGCAATTGCAACGATAGAAATAATAAGTCTTTTCATCTCCGTTTATGCAAGGTTAGCAAAAAATAAAAATCCTGGGCAAGTGTAATTTGCATTTTTATACAACAAAAAAATTCCGCGGTGCGGAATTTTTTTTACTTTGTTTTTTGTTGACTATTCTGTTGGGGTGTCGGTTGGTGCACGTTTGCGTTCTACAAATGTAATGCGACCCTTGGCCAAATCGTATGGGGTCATTTCCACGCGAACGCGTTCGCCAACATTGACCCAGATGCGTGCCTTGCGCATTTTGCCACAAACGGTTGCCAAAATTTCATGCCCGTTATCCAATTTTACGCGGAACATAGTATTCGGTAATTTGTCTTCTACGGTTCCGGTAAAAACAACAACATCATCTTTTGCCATATTTATCCCTTAGGTTCATTCTCGTAAATAATATGTTGATTGGCCAAAAAAATCAAGAATTTTTTGTTGCGGGCGGGGTGGTTATCTGATAAAATTATATGAAAGATGTAGGATGGAGAATATGAATATAAAATCACTTACTGTCTTGTTGGCGGTTTTGCCGATGGTCGCGTTTGGTGCCACACGCAACAGTAATTCGCGTGTCGGAATGCGTGCTTCGATGTCAATTACATCGGGTGGACAAAAACTAATGGGAAAAACTAATTCAGTAAATTCGGTTCAGCCTGCGCCAAAGGTCGCGTTGGAACCCGAAGAACCAGAAGTTAAACCCGAAGCCGAAGCGATAGTTAACGCGATAATGGGCCCTGATGAATGTCGGACGGCATATCGCGAATGTATGGATGATTTTTGCTTGCTGGATGAATCCGAAGGTGGCCGTTGTTCTTGTTCTGATAACATTAAACAGTCGAAAAGTTTAATTCAAGAAATTCAAAAAATTCAATCGGACGCTGAATTGCTGTACACCGAAGGCGTGGAACGTGAAAAATTGGGGGCGAAGGCCAAATTTGTGAAATTTGGTGAAAGTGAAACCGCGAAAAAGGCATCCCGCGCATCGGGTATCGATTTGGTCGCGTGGATAAACGGTGGCGGGTCGGCCGAAAGTTTGGCGGCAGATGAAGATATTGGCGACAACCTGTATGATATGGCGGCGGAAAGTTGCGAATATATTTTGTCGCAATGTGATTCTAAACGCGCTGAAATGGAAGAAAGATTGTATCAACGCGAAATTACCAAGGATTGTAAGGCATTTGATGGATATTTGGCAGAGCAAAAACGTGGTGCGGAATCAAACAAACGCACGGCCCAGGCCGCGGTGCGTTCCGCAACATTAGATATGCTAACAACAACCAATAAATACAACCGTGGAGAATGTTTATTGGCATATCGTGCGTGCATTTCGGACAAGGGTGGTTGCGGTGTCCAATTTGAAAACTGTTTGGATGCTTCGTTATTGAACCGTCGCGCAAATGCATGCGAAAATGTTTTGGATCAGTGTACGGCGGTTAAAGATTCTGTATTGGAAGATTGGGTCGCCGAATCTAAAATGATTTTGGCAGATGCTGCGAAGTATACCGATGAAAACATGCGTCTTACATGTAATGCAAAGATTCGTGCATGTTTGGAAGATGGATGTTCTGTGTCAACTGGTGTTAACACTGATCTGGCGGTGGGAACGGATACTGGATGTCTAACCAATATCAATGTTGCGGCTGGTGTTTGCCCAATTATTGACGAGTGTGATAACAAAATTCCGGGTATTAAACAAAGTTGGCAGGATAAATTAGTGTCGTTGCGCACAAGTTTTTGTCAAAACGATGTTGATAAATGTCTGCGCGATAAATGTGGGACAAACTTTACCGCCCCAGAATGTATCGGAAAAAGCACATCGGAAATTACCGCTATGTGTCCCCAAGGAATGTTCGTTTCATGTAAAGGCGAAAAGTACTTTGATGTTATTGTAAGTTCAGTTTTGTTGCAGATGGATTATCAAATGGTTAATGGTTGTGAAAATTACTTTGCCGAGGCTTTGGGACGTGTATGTGGCACAGATATGAATTGCCTACCTGGCAGTGATATTGTTGCCAGTTTGACCAAAGTACCATCCGATGAAGGTGAATTAAAAGCCCAAGTTCGTGCGGAAAGCAAGGCGGCAGTTACGGAGTTTTTGAAACAATTTGATAACGAACGCACGATTGCCGCATGTCGCAGTGCACAACAGCCCGCAGGCCGTCGCGGTTTAAAGGATAGCATGTTCGGTTATTTAACAGAATTGGAATCGAAGTTGATGCAGTTAAAACGTGCCGAAGCCGTCGGTAATTCGCGTGATTGGTGTTTGTCGACATACGCAGTCGAGAAAAAGCCAAAGACAACAGATGAAAATAAAAGCTATTCATATATAAAGAGTGTTACATTTGAATCTTCGCTGTGTAATTGCCATGTGTGTCGTATGCAACGCGTGTGTGAAACCGGTGGTGAATCCAAGGCTACATCTGCATTAAAATCGGCGGCCGGCGGACTTAGTGCCGGGGCATCAATGGGAACAATGGTGAATGCTGGATGGGGAACTTTAATCGGTGCCGGTGTGGGTGCGTTGGGCGCAGGGGCATTGGGATATGCATCCGGTGGCGAAAAGGATTTCTGTCAGGAAATAGAATCTTGTGAAGATGTTGACGTTAGCGGCGTTGATGGCGGATGTCGGGAGGCAAATTTATGATGAAAAAGATCGCTTTCGTTACGTTGATGATTGCGTTGCCGTGTGTCGCGTTTGCGGCGGCACCTAAAAAACAGGCGGCCATTCAAAACGGAACAAATGTTCGTGGACGTGTCACGGCGACCGGTATTTATTCTCAAGAATGTTACGATGCATACTATGGATGCATGGACGAATTTTGTATTTCTGAAAATGTAAACGGGGGCAGTTGTCTTTGCAGCAATGACAACGCAAAATATGAAGATGAATTAAAAGAAATAAACGAAATGCTGGCCGAGGCTGAACGTATCCGCACAGTCGAGGTTGAAAAGATAAAGCTTGGGGCCAATGTCGGCATAGTTTTTAATGGTACCCAGACGTACGACGAAAGCGGTAATGTCGATTTTAGCCTGAACGAAGATAAACCAAAAAACGGCAAGAATAATCGCGATGATTTGATGAAATTGTTCGAAACAAATTTCACAGACGAAGACGAAGTTGATGACGATGACATTATGAATAAAACTGGGGCAGCACTGTTTTCTGCCGCCAATGAAACATGCCAAAAACAGGTTGGGCCGGAATGTAAAAAAGATATGACTTTCCTGCGCCAAATCTATGCTCGTCAGATTGATTCTGATTGCCGCGGTTTTGCCAACAGTATTGCGCAACAACGTGCAGCAGCCCAGGCGGCAATGAACGAGGCGGAAAAAGAAGTGCGGACCGCGGCCCGTGAAAGTTTTGATTCTGCAAATAAATACAACCAAGGCGAATGTATGGTTGAATTTAAAAACTGTATGCAGGGTCCAGATGCATGCGGAACTGATTGGATTGATTGTGTGCGTGGTGTGGCATCCGAGAAAATGCAGAATAAGAAGGTCGCAAATGGGTCAAACGGAATTTCGCAACCGGTTATGGAACGTTTGAATGCCAAACGCACGATTTGTGAACGCGTTTTGGACCAATGTATGGCGGTTCGTGATAATGTCTGGACGGCATTTTTGCGTGAAATCGCACCAACATTAAAATTGGCGGAACTGCGTGCGGAATCGAATATGCGGCAATCTTGTTTGACCGATATTACGCAATGTTTACACAAGGCGTGTAAAGATGATATCGCTGGTAAAGGTGTCGCAACAATGGATGCGTGTTTAACACGGCCTGATATGGCCAAGAAATTCTGTAAAAATCAAATTGACCCGTGTGAGGCGATGGCCGGTGAAGATTTTTGGGATTATGTTACAGATAAATTGTTGGCGATGCGTGTGGATTCTTGCACCGCCGAAGTCAAGGCTTGTTTGACAAACGAAAATCGTTGCGGACCAGACTTTATGAACTGTATTGGTATGGATTATGAATTTATTCATGATATGTGCCCGACCGATACATTGGTTGCCTGTAACAAGAAAAATGGCAAAGAAGTTTCCAGGGATGATATCGATAAAATTATTATGGGACTTTATTTGAATATCGATAACAAAGCGTTGGAAAATTGCCAGAAATTGGTCGAAACAAAAATGACAGAAATTTGTGGGTCAACCACTGATTGTAATCGTTTTGCGTCCGATGACACAATCGGCACGGGCAGTTTGTTCAGCCAAAAAGACCACAATGTATATCGCATAACCGGGATGATTTCTTTTGGTTCATTGAAAATCAGCCGAGAAGACAAAACATACGGTCATGTTGAAATAAAAGAATATATGGACAATGTCAAAAAGTATAATGAAAAGGTTGTTGATAACTATGAAGGAATTTCTGCAGCCATACAATCGGAATTGGAAAACGTCGCCGGAAATATAAATCGTGTTATTGATATGATTGCATCTGACGAGCAAATTAAATATTGTGTAGAAGGGCGAAATTTGGCACAAATTACAGGTCAAGAAGATAAGACAGCACCGCGATTCCCGCATATGCTGGATACAATTAAAATGCAGATTGCAATTGCTGGTCTGCGCCAGGCGCAAAATAATTACCAGGCAAAGTATAACGAACTTCTGACTAAGGCGACCAAAGATGCATCGGCAGATGTGGCACAGTATCTGTGTCAGATGTTGCCGGTAACTGGTGGTGCGCCGGTGGATGGTTCGGGTTTGGAAAATGAAAAAACAAGTTTGAATCCGCCATATGCAATCAGTTATGAGGTTGGTGCGGGGTTGAACGACACATTACTGGCGCGGGGTGGACATGGATCATCGGCCACTGCTGGTGGTATGAGGGGAGAAATTACAAATGCGGCGAAACAAAATACTATTGTTTCAACAACTGGTGCTATATTGTCGGGCGGTGTATCGTTGGGTGTTGATGCGTTATCTGGTGTGGGTGGTAAATCCACATACGATATTCCGGGCGGAACACGAGAAATGTGGGCTACGTTTAACCGTGATACACGTATATGTCATTTTTGCACTTCAACGGTTACAAAAGATTGCACCCATGTTTATAAACGCGGATTTTTGGGTATAGGCCACAAAGATGAAAAAACATGCACGGAATCTGAACCAATTGAAAAGTGCGAAGATATAGAAATGTAATGTGGACAAATGCAATGATAGATGATATAAAAGTATAGTCTAATCAAGAAAGGAAAAATAAAATGGCAGATGATATAGAAGTATAGTCTAATCAAAAGAGGAAAGTAAAATGGCAAATGTAGAAGTTGTTGACGGTGTTTTTACAATTGAAAGGTTTAATTGGTTCTCTGTCTGGAATGGCGGTTGATTTTGGTTTGAAATTGATTGCTGCGTTGGTCGTGTTGGCGGGTGGTATGTGGATTGCCAAACGGTTATCGCGCGCGTTCAAACGTATGTTGGAACGCCGCGGGGCGGAACCATCGCTGGTGTCGTTTTTGGGTTCGTTGGTCAGTATATTATTGCGCATATTTGTAATCATAATTTCATTGGCGACGGTTGGGGTGCAAATGACATCTATCGTTGCAGTTTTAGGCGCGGCATCATTGGCAATTGGTATGGCGCTGTCTGGAACATTACAGAACTTTGCCGGTGGCATAATTATTATGTTTTTGAAACCGTTCAAGGTTGAGACGATATTATCACGACATCGGACGGCAAGACTGGCATTGTTAAAAAGATTATGATTTTCACAACTGAAATTCATACCTTTGATAATCAGGTTATTTTGTTGCCAAATGGCACATTGTCCAACAGCCAGATTACAAATCTGTCTATGACCGATACTCGGCGCGCAGATTTGTCTATTGCAATTTCGTATGGCGATAATATTGATACCGCGCGCA
>CACZUL010000048.1 GCA_902784285.1 uncultured Pseudomonadota bacterium
CGAATTGCGCACTATGTATATAGTACGGGGGTGGTGAAATGCCAAAATACTATAAAATTATTACAAACAATTCGCACTTTGCGGATGAATACAATATCACAGATGTTACGGCCATCGCAAATGGCACAGAATTTCATGCCCATCCATCACACAGCCCAACCGATTGGATTACACCCGGTGTTCCAATGATACGCTTTGCCGAAAGCGCATTTACAACATTGCTGTGGTACGAATTGTTAACAAAACAAACCGATGAAATTGCAATATATGAAGTAACCCCATTGGGCCAGGTTACAAAACAAAAATCTCCTGATAAATACGGTCTTATGCAATGTGGGGCGCAATCTATTAAAATTGGCAAGCAGATTACTTTGGAAGAATTGGTTCGGCAAATTAAACGCGATTTTAAATTGCGAAAATTAAAGAAAAAGAATCCTTTTCCGGAATTCGAAACTGCAAATATTATTTACCGTTGGCTTGATGATTCAAATAAAAAATAAAAACGCCGAAATGGCGGTGTTTTTTTTAAATATGATTGACATAACAATTTGTTATGATACGGTTTTTGCCAAACATATAATAAAGAACGGGCAACAATGTATTATAAAATAGTTACACCCTATTCTTGATACGGTTTTTGCCAAACATATAATAAAGAACGGGCAACAATGTATTATAAAATAGTTACACCCTATTCTTGGTTTACAGATTTATATGTATTGGAATTGGATATGCCGTTGCCACACGGCATACCATACGGTGCCATATTTACGGCACCAGAAAAACCAAATCATAAGCCTGATTGTCCGGAATATTTGATAAATGAATCTTGTTTTCATTTTGCCGATGGCGTGTTGGATGCTATGTTATGGCACTCAAAATTATCTCATCATAACACCGACTATCCAATCTATGCGATTGAGCCGCTAAGCCATGTCGTTAAACAACGATGCCATGATTCTTTGGGAATTTATCAGTGTGGGGCAAATAAAATCAGGTTTTTAGCCAAACAAAACATCGATGAAATGTATGAAATGGCAATAGCGCAGTATAACGCCAATCCAAAAAAATATGCAAATTTTGAAATATCATTGGATTGGTGGAAAAAACATCAAACAACTCTATTTTTTATACACAAATATTATTGCGGATAAAACACCGCCATTTTGGCGGTGTTTTTTATTTCGTTTTTTTGACCGGTTCACTATCGATTTTCCGTGTCATTTTCAAGAACTTGTCCGCACGCAATTCTGGTAATTTTTCCGGCGCGGTTTTCGACAGCAACTTGATTTGTTCACTTACCGCGTTCGCCAAATTTTCCATTGTCGTTTGCCAATCGGTATGCGCACCACCATCTGGTTCAGCAATGATTTTGTCTATCACGCCCATTTCCATCATGTCATTTGCGGTCAATTTCATGGCCGCAGCCGCGGTCGCCTTATACTTATTATCTTTCCACAAAATACTGGCACATGATTCCGGAGCGATAACCGAATAAATCGCGTTTTCTAACATTAACACTCGGTCGCCTGTTCCAATTGCGATCGCGCCACCAGAACCGCCTTCGCCTACGTTAACGGCAATGTACGGTGTTTTAATGGAAAGCCCTGTTTGTATTGATGACGCAACTGCTTCGGATTGACCACGTTCTTCGGCAGCCGACCCCGCAAAAGCACCCGCCGTATCGAACAAAGATACAACCGGTAAATTAAACCGTTCTGCCAAACGCATTAAACGTTGCGCCTTGCGATAACCTTCGGGATTTGGCATACCAAAACGATGGGCCTGACGCGTTTCGATTGTGCGGCCCTTTTCTTGCCCCAAAATGACCGCCGGAAAACCGTTCCAATACCCAAGCCCGCCACACATTGCCGCATCTTCGGCAAACAACCTGTCGCCGGCAAGGTATGTCCAATCATCAACTATGCCACCAATATAATCCAAGAAATGCGGACGGTTTTCATTACGCGCAAGCAGAACTTTATCATACGCCGGGTTTTCGCCCATTCCACGTGCTTTCTTAGATGAATCTGTACCATCCGGTGTTGCAACATTTATTTCATGCGGGGCATGTGGTTTCTTGGTTAAAACCGCCAAAATCTTTTCAAGACGCGATTTTAATTCCGCACGCGGAACAACCATATCAACCATACCGTGTTCATATAAATAATCCGCAGTTTGGAAATTAGACGGTAATTTTTCACGAATGTTTTGCTCTATGACCCGGCGACCGGCGAAACCAATACGGGCACCAGATTCGGCGATATTTATATCACCTAACATCGCAAACGATGCCGTTACCCCGCCGTATGTAGGATCGGTTAATAACACAATATATGGAATCCCCGCCGCATGCAATTTGTTCACCGCAACGGTTGTGCGCGCCATCTGCATCAGCGAAAGTATATTTTCTTGCATACGCGCCCCGCCGCTGCACGCAACCATAATCATTGGTTGATGAGTTTTAATTGCGTGTTCGGCACTTGCCACTATCGCCTCGCCTGCGACACGTCCCATAGAGCCCATCATAAATTCACCGTTCAAAATACAGATAGTCGTCGGGATTCCACCAATTGTTCCATCCGCAGTTGTTACAGCATCATTATAACCGGTATCGGTTCGCGCCTCTTCCAATCGTTCGGAATATGGTATACGATCCACAAATTTCAATGGATCATCAGGCATTGTCGGTAACGGTATCTTTTCCCAAGTACGGTCATCAAACAGCAAATCAAAACGCTGTTTCGGGTTCATTATGAACGCACGACCACAACGCGGGCAAATATAGTGATTATCTTTGTAATCTTTGTAATAAACTAATTTATCGCATGCTTCGCATTTAATCCACATAAGTTTGCGCACGCGATCATATTTCTGGCGGTCTTTGTTTTTAATTCCAGAACTTTTACCAAACAGCATAACTTATCCATTCATTTTTTTGGTTAGTTCACGACTGGGTTTAAATAAAATTATCGTGTTTGCCGGCAAATTCATTGGTTGGCCGGTTACCGGGTTATACCCAACTTTGGTTGCACGCGGACGCGGTTGAAATGTGCCAAAACCACGAATTTCAATACGGTCGCCGGCGGCAATAGAATTTATCATAGAATCCGCGACCACATCCAAAACCGCAGCAGCATCTTTCGCACGCATACGTTTAAATTGAACCTGGATAGTGCGAATAATATCAGAACGTTTCATAACTCTAACCCCTTGATATATTTGTTCTTGTTACCTTGGATTTTACCACCCCCGAAAATAAAAAGCAAGTGATGCTTGATTTGAGAATACAGTCTTGGGGAAATCAAATAAAAAACAAGTTATGATATAAAAAAAAACAAGGGAGAATTTTATGAATAAATTTAATAATGATTGCGAATGCATGCGCATGCCAACCATTGGCGAAGTTGCCCCAGAATTTGGCGCAAATACTACAAATGGATATATTAACTTCCCACAAGATTACCGTGGAAAATGGGTTATATTCTTTTCGCACCCTGGCGATTTCACACCTGTATGCACAACAGAATTCATGACATTACAATCCATGATGGATGAATTCCGTGCATTGAACACAGAACTGTTGGGATTATCGGTTGATTCAAATGCTTCACATATTGCATGGATTCAGGCAATAAAACATGATATAAATTTCCAAGGATGGAAAGACATGGAAATAGAATTTCCTGTTGTTGCAGATAATACCGGCATGGTCGCACGCAAATATGGCATGATTCACGATGCCGCCGGTAATACCGATACTGTACGCGCTGTATTTATAATTGACCCACGTGGAATTGTTAGAACAATTATGTATTACCCAAAGGCAATCGGGCGCAATATAACAGAAATAAAAAGAATCTTGATTGCATTACAAACATCTGATGCGTTTCGCGTTGCGACACCCGCAGAATGGATTCCGGGCGATGATGTGATCGTTCCGGCCCCAGGGACAGCAAAGGAAGCACGCACATGTTCAAAATCAGGAAACGGTCGCAATTGGTTCTTGGTGTTTAAGCATATAAGCCCAGATATGATTCTAAATAAAATTACAAACCGAAAAATGATTGGAAACGAAAAAAAGAAGACCAAGAAAAAATAACAATGGGGCATCAGGCCCCATTGTTAAAACTTTAATGGCCAATCACGAATATCTGGCGGCATGGATTCGCTTTCGGGGTGCCATTGATATTTTTCCATTATTACCTTTTTATCGCGAGTAAATTTTACACCTTCGGCCTTTAATGCGCGATATTGTTTATCATGAAACGGTTCACCAATCAATGTTCCATCTTTGAATACAACCCGATGCCACGGCAAATGCCAACTTTTTTGATTATTTGATGCGTATCCCACAAATCGCGCCATACGTGGCCGACCAATCATACGCGCAATTTGCCCAAAAGTCGCCACACGCCCCACGGGTATTTTTTCAACAATTTCATAAACACTATCATTAAAACTTTTCATACGGGGATTATATCAAATATACCGAATAAAGCAAGTTATTAGCCATTAAATAAAAAATCCACCAACGGTGGATTTTTAAGATTTTAATCTGGCGGAGATAGGTTCCTGTCCTTGATAAACAATAATTAAAAACTATAAAAATCTTGTCCCTGCGATTTTTATGCTTTTTCTAATTGTTCATCTGCGTATTGTGTGCTGCGCGTATACGCTCGCACACATCTCCCTATCTTCTTGGGTAAAATCAAAAAATCCACCAACGGTGGATTTTTAAGATTTTAATCTGGCGGAGATAGGGGGATTCGAACCCTCGATACAGTTTCCTGTATACGCGATTTCGAGTCGCGCGCATTCAACCAGCTCTGCCATATCTCCGGTGCGTGTAATTATACATATCTTCAAATGTTTTGCAAGATTAAATTAATTTTTGCTAAGATTTCCCCTGGACATCGTTTGGTTTGCGCATAATGCCACGCAGTCCGGCAAGAGCACGAGAAAATAAATTTTGTTGGGCACCCCGGAATGTTTCTATTGTTTGTTTTTCGCCGTTTGCAATCATCTTTTCTAAAATATCTGGATCGATATCGGTATCCTTTCCTTGCAGGTATCTCGGCGCGGTCATATTTTCCGGATTTTCTAATTTTCCATATATATATTTTTTTGCCGATTTGGGGGCACCATGTAAACTGGTTAATTGGTTACTGCTACACCAAAAACTACCACCAACACTTTGTGGCGCACCATCCAGACTTGTTAATTGATTATTGCTACAAGAAAAATCACCACCAACGCTTTGTGGTGCTCCGGCTAAGCTAGTTAATTGGTTTTCGCCACACCAAAAACCACCCCCGACTCTTTTTGGACACCCCTGTAAACTTGTTAATTGGTTATTGCTACACCAAAAACCACCATTAACCACAACCGCACTTAAATCCGGTAATTCGGTTAAGTCCAGACTGCCTAAGTTCAGATTACCTTTCACAACTTTAAAATCTATTGGTAAATTAAATAAATCGTATAATTTTCCATCCTGTTTTATCAAACCCATTTTTTGATAATCGGAAACAATATCAAAATGTTGCGCCTCTATAAAACGCTTTATCGGTGGTACGTATTTGCGTATTGGCGCCTTGTTTGACTTACCTTTTACTTGGTGAACTTCGGTACCACGCACCTCTAATGTGGCGTGTGGCTCGCCGTGTTCATCACGTATTGAATATATCTTTATGGAACCATCTTTGACACCCGTATCATAACCGCCTTTGCCGACACAATGCCCCATGTATTCAGATTCAAAATCTAATGCTTCGGACGTTAACAGCTGATACGCGACCATTTTATTCGGCAAATCCATTATATGTTTTACACCAATCAATGATTTTTGTAATAATTCTTGGCCGCGATTGCGTTTAGCCAATTCCTCCGCCATATTTTCATGCCATTTCTGCGAAGCAGCCAATGCCTTGTCAAAAGTATCGAATTCATTTGTGGTTTTTAAATAATCGTACCTGATTTTAGGTTGTTTTTCCGTTCTGCGTGCAGTTTCTATAACCTTGCCAACATACTGGTCGGCGACATCGTACAAATAATCACGCACAGTTGTAATATCATCCCGCAATTTGTCAGACATTTTTGAACCTTCAAATTCATATATGTCGTCACCGTGCGCGAATACACCTGCCGTCCACCCAGGTAAATCTTGCCTGGTTTTATCAACCAATACAAAGGCAGGTTCGTCTTTTAATCCGGTCATATACCCGCGCAGTCGTAATTTTATATATTGTAATAAAATACCTTTGACAATCTCATCACGATGCTGTTCGACATAATCAGGACTTTTAAAATTTCCTTGGTAACTAGGCTGTTTTGGGATGTTTCCGCCTTGATAAACAACATCTATCAGGAAATCATTTAAAGGTGTTTCAAGCAACAAATTTATTGGCATTTTATTTTTCCCTTTACCTATACTTCAAAATCATAATTTTTTACGGAACGGACGATGGCCCATGGCGCACCGCGGGGCCGGGTTGCTGTTCAATGCCGGCGCGTTTAAACGCACGCGCGCAACCGTTTGCGTATTCTTCACTCATTTCCGCAACCGCGTGTTGCTGCAATGAAGACAGTGCGATACGAATATCTTTGGAAAAACTTTCAAAACCGGAAACATCGATTTTATCGGCCGCATTTTCGGCATCCGCCAATTTTTGCGCCTCTTCGTCAGATGCCTTTTCTGAAAGTGTATAAATTGAAAATCCCTTCATAGAACGGCTTGGGTTTGCATTTGCGTGAATAGATAAAAACAAATCCGCCTTTTTCTTTTCCGC
>CACZUL010000049.1 GCA_902784285.1 uncultured Pseudomonadota bacterium
GGTAATTTGCGATTTTGAACCGCCGAATATAATCTTGCATAACTGTCCGAATCTTCATTTGGATCGACCGCGCACATGTTTAATCCGCAATCTTGTACAGGGTCAGTGTGGCTTAGTACGAACTTGTCGGAACTGCTGTCCCATTTACCACGACATGAATATGAATCCTGGTTCACCAACCGACGCAATACATCAATGTCCAATTTTGCTTTTGTTTTTTTGCGCATGCTGCGGAACAATGTCGCACTCATGACAACATCGGATGCGCATGCGACCTGGGTCGAACCGGTCATACCCGTATTCGCATCAATCCATTCGCGCCAAACCGTATCGGTGTCTTTTAAGGTACTAACCAACCGACAATGAGTTTGTTTTTCTCCGACCTTGAAATTTGCATCGGTAATGACCCGATAATAGCACCCCTTCGGGTTTTCTGGATCATCCCAATCATTACAATCGCAACCGTCGGGTAATACCGGTTCCATCGCACCTGTTGTGGGATTTTTTTTATGCCCTGTCGGTCGACACGGTTCGCATATATATTTTCCCCATATATTACATGAATCAGACAGCAACATTATAACATCGTTCACATTTATACCAACTGTCATTGCCAATATTAACGCATCATACACGCTCTCAACCACATTTTCATACGGGTCAAAGAATTCATTTCATACACGCTCTCAACCACATTTTCATACGGGTCAAAGAATTCATTCGCCAAATCTTTAAACTTTTTCACACGTTTTGGACCCGTACATCCCGTAACCGATGGGTCGCATCCCGCGTATTCCAAAACCGCATCCAATTTACCCTTTAAATCCTTCATCGCGGTGGTCGCGTTTTCAATGGCCGTTTCTATTTGCCCCCCCATTTGCTCACGTATCAATATATCGGCACTGATGCCATTTTTCGCCGCCAATTGTTCCGCCACACCCAATGGCACTGATGCCATTTTTCGCCGCCAATTGTTCCGCCACACCCAATCCTTCTAATCCTTGAATCACTGCACCGGTCTGGTTTGTTTCTGCCGCAGGCACCGTGGCCGGCGTGGCATTTGCGCGTTGCGATTCCAAAGCATTTTGAATTTGGGCATTTTGTGCCTCGGACTGAGCCGCCATTTGTTCCTGCATTGCCGCCATAGATTCCGCCATTTGTTGCTGCATCTGTTGCATCTGTTGCTGCATTTGCTGCATCTGGGCATTCGACTGGTTATTGGCTGCACTGGCCGCGGCGGCGCTTGCACTTGCCTGGGCGCCAAAGATTCTATTAACGCATCACCGTGCTTTTTACATGTGGCATTGGAATTGACACAACCTGCAACAATTGGTCGCGCAATATTCACATCAGCACATCCAGAACCGCACTTAGGCGATGCGCACCGCAGAATAACCGCCTCGCAATTGCCGAAATTCGCATCGGCCGTGGATGCCATACCACCACGGGCGTTCATCATGGAATTCCACTGATTATTATTGGTGGCACCGGTGCCATTATACGCAGTCAAATTAGACCCCGCAGTTGTGGCAACATTGGCCCCCGCCGGCGCAATAAACGCGGCGCATAAAACACCATACAAAACACCAAATGAAAACTTCATCTCTCTTCTGTCATGGTATTATATCACAAAAGATAAAAGAACAAAAGAGAAAAATGAAAAAGTGATTAGTGTGAGTGGTTAGTGGTAGTTAAAAAAACGACGCATTGCGCCGTTTTTTTTATTCAATTAAGACAATTTTCAGAATTATAATAAAATTCCAAAAAATCGCTATCCACTACACTTAGTAGTTGCAACGATTGCATGTGTTGCGAACAACGCGACGTTCCGCGTATGTACCCGCTGGTTCATAAACCGTTACCGGACGATAAACCTGGTAATGATCGATGACTTCGGTGTGGGTTTTAACACGAACTGGTTGTGCGCAAGAATTGCATGTCGCAACAGGCGCAACGCGTTGTGCCACAGGTGCCGCGTATTCTGTTGTATTATAACGAACGCGGTTTGTGTATGTTTCTGTTTCGCTGTACAGACCACCGTCAGATGCATTGGCACTAACCGCAACCATCGCAGCAAACAAAGAAGTTAAAATTGTTTTTTTCATATTTGACCCTTTTGGTTATTCGTCAAGAATTATAGGACACAAAAAACCGTTGTCAAGTATTATTGACAAATTTTTTTAGTGATTAGTGGTTAGTGTTAGTGGATAGTGGTTAGTAATTTCTGGAACTTTATTTGTAATTATGAATTTCTGTAATCAAATATTTAAAAACGGCGCAAATGCGCCGTTTTCACTATCCACTAACACTAACCACTAAAAAAACGCCCAAGCGGGCGTTTTTTTTAAACACGACGGACTTTCTTTGGTCTGCATCCGTTGTGCGGAATACGTGTTGTATCGGTAATGCTCTGCACAACCAGGCCGGCATTTGCCAAACCACGAACCGCAGATTCACGACCCTGGCCAATACCACGCATAAGGACATCAACCGTTTTCATCCCCATTTCGGCGACTTTCTTGCCGATGGCATCTGCAACAACGGTCGCGGCATATGGCGTAGATTTTTTGGCACCTTTGAAATTATTTGCGCCCGCGGTTGCCCATGTCAACACAGCCCCCGATTGGTCTGTGATTGTGATGCGTGTGTTATTGTTCGTGGCAACGATGTGTGCGATGCCATGAGATACTTTTTTTACAACTTTCTTTTTAGATTTTGAAACTGCCATTTTTGTTTTTTCCTTTTATTAGATGTCTTCAATTAACTATCGTGTTAATCTCTACCCAATTAAATTATTTACCCTTGACCGCAGAACCCGCGACAACGACGCGTTTACCTTTACGGGTACGTGCGTTTGTTTGGGTCCGTTGACCGCGGACGGGCAAACGATTACGATGACGAATGCCGCGATATGTTTTCAAATCTTGCAACCGTTTAATATTCATTGCAACTTCACGACGAACATCACCTTCGACCTTGAAATTCTGTTCAATATAGTTTGAAATTTTAATAACATCTTCGTCGGTCAAATCTTTTGTGCGCAACCCATCTTTTAATTTAAGGGCCTTGCAAATCTGGGCCGCCCGTGCCGGGCCAATGCCGTGAATATATTGCAATGACGCTTCTATACGTTTTTCCGCGGGGATGTTTACACCTGCTATACGTGCCATTTTTACTTTTCCTTTTTATTTTTCTTTGGGACAATCCTGCCCCGGTTTACTCGTTCGACGACTACGCACCGTTCGAACGCCCACTTTTGCGAATAATTTTATACGAATTACCGCAAAAGTCAAACTTTGTTTCACATTAACCTGTTAGTTACGGAAACGCCCTTTCTTTGCGGCGGCGCCCATAACGCCATGATATTGTTTCGCAACCAAGTAAGATTGAACCTGGTTCATTGTGTCCAAAACAACACCCGCAACGATTAAAACACTGGTTCCGCCAATCATCAATGGCATACCAAAATGAGTATTCAATATGATTGGCACCACGCAAACCACAATCAAATACAAAACGCCAATCGCCGTAACGCGCGATACCAAAGTATCCAAAAATGTTATCGTCTGTTCACCAGGACGAACACCCGGAATATAACCACCGGCATTACGCAAATTATTACTGGTTTCTTCGGAATTAAAGACGACCGCGGTTTGAAAATACGCAAAGAACGCTATCAAAATCGTGTACAGAACAATATATGACCACGCACCATACGTAAAGAACGCCATAATATTTTGAACAATCAAATTTTCACTTTGTGCAAACCGCTGAATAAATGCCGGTAACATCATAATAGATGATGCGAACACCGGACCCATAACGCCCGACATATTAACCTTAATCGGCAAATAAGACGCATTAGTATTTACAACCCCATTGGCCATAACCTGGCGCGGATACAAAATCTGGATACGACGCTGGGCCAATTCAAAGAACGCAATCAACGCGACAATACCGACAACAAAGCCCAAGACCAACGCAATCATCGCCGGGGACATTTGGCCAACCGAACCCAATGATACGATTTTTGCGATACCTTCGGGAACCTGGGCAATAATACCCGCAAAGATTAACAGTGATGCGCCCTGGCCTATGCCACGTGCAGTAATTTGTTCCGCCAACCACATAACAAATACGGTTCCACCAACCAACGCAATAATCGCCGACAGTTCAAACGAAAACCCTGGATTCACGACCGCGCGTACACCATTTACCGGTGCCATCATTTCCAAACCACGAACGACGGCCCAACCTTGGACCACCGCCAATAATACCGCCAAATAACGTGTGTATTGGTTGATTTTGACACGGCCCGATTCGCCTTCTTTACGCAAATCATTTAAAGACTTGCTGGTTGCGGTCAACAACTGCAACACAATAGATGCCGAGATGTACGGGAAAATGTTCAATGCCAACACAGACATACGCGAAAGCGAACCGCCTGTAAACATATCGAACATGCCCATCATACCGCTGCCTTCACCTTGGAACAGGTGCAGAACCGCAGACGCGTTAACGCCCGGCAATGGGATGAAAGAACCAACACGATAGATGATTAACGCCCCCAACGTAAACAGAATTCTTTTCTGCAAATCGGTCAGTTTACCAAAATATTTTGAAATAAATTTCATGGCGTTAATCTCTCTTGTTTTGATTCCCAACTATTATTTATTTTTGATGCTTCCGCCGGCTTTGACAATTGCCGCTTCGGCCGCCTTGGACCATTTGTCTGCGACAATATTTACAGCAGTTTTTATTTCGCCTTTGGCCAAAATTTTCAAACCAGACATTTCACGGTTCAAAATTTTTGCATTCATCAACGAATCGATATTGATTTCTTTTTTGGCATCGATTTTACCAGATGCGATAAACTTTTCAATATCGCCCAAGTTAATTGTGGCATAACGTTTTGCAAACGGATTTGTAAAACCATATTTTGGGAAACGGCGCAAAATTGGCATCTGACCACCTTGGAATGTTGCCTGTTTACGTGAACCCGCACGTGCCTTTTGACCCTTGGTTCCACGGCCAGCGGTCTTACCATAACCAGACGCCATACCGCGCCCAACGCGTTTAACATCTTTACGTGCGCCCAAATTATCCATCAAAGCATTTAATTTCATTTCTTTTACTCCTATGAACCTTATATAGTTCTGTTTCGCATGCGGACAAGTATCCGCATACTCGGTTTACTTGTTTAGAACTCTCGTCCTAATACCGGATGATACGCCATTGGATATGTGTTAAACAAGAATTTTCTTGTATCAAATTCTTCACAATTTCCAATGAAATAACCGATATTTTCACTTGCTATACGTTCTGCGGCAGACTGTTTCAGATCATCCGCGACATTTTGAACGTGATTATTGTTATTCCGAATAAAATCAACATATTTTTTAAATAAATTCGGTGCCAAATTTGGATACATCTTAGCAACACGAACAAAAACATCAAAAACCTGATGCTTTTTGACCACATCGGCCATATTTAAACTTGCAACGTAATCTTTTTTATTCGAAGTCGTCATTTTTTATTTTTCCACAACACTAACCAAATGTGAAACCTTGGCAATCATACCACGAATCGATGCATTATCATCCAATTCTGCGGTTTTACCAATACGGCCTAATCCCAATGCCGCCAAAGTGCGACGTTGTGTTTCCGGACGACCGATAACGCTTTTGATTTGTTTTACAACCAATTTTTTTGCCATAACAATCACCTTTTATTATTTGTCTTCCGTTGTTTCTGATTCGGCAACTTTTTTACCATCACGACCGGCAACAATTTCTGCGACCGTTTTACCACGACGCGCTGCTACTGTCTTTGGAGAATTCATCTTAGAAAACGCCAAGAACACCGCGCGAATCATATTGTTTGGATTGTTTGCGCCTTGGGATTTCACAACGACATCTTGGACCCCCAAGCAATCAAACACCGCACGCAACGCACCACCCGCGATGATACCGGTACCAGGAACCGCACTGCGCAAAACCAATTTACTTGCGCCATATTTAACTGCAACGTCATGGTGCAGTGTGCGGCCTTCTTTCAGCGGAACGCGAATCATTTTTGCTTTTGCCGCCTTGGTCGCCTTTTGAACAGCAGCCTGGACTTCCAATGCTTTACCTTTACCGAAACCAACCTTACCGGCCTTGTCTCCAACGACAACCAATGCCGAAAAAGACATATTCTTACCGCCCTTCACAGTTTTAGAAACGCGGTTGACAGAAACTAATTTATCTACCAAATTATCTGTCTGTAATTTTTTATCATCAAAACGTGCCATTATATTCTCCGTATATTCTTATAATGTTGTTTTATATCCGAACGCCACCCGCACGAATCGCTTCGCACAGTGCTTTGACGCGACCATGATAACGATATCCACCACGATCGAAATAGCAATTATCAGCAATCTTTGCCTTAACCGCGCGTTCTGCAAATGCTTTGCCAACCAATTCTGCGCCAGCAATATTCCAACCTTTGCCTTTGAAATCTTTCTCTTTGGACGAAGCAGAACAAATTGTATGTCCCTTAACATCATCGATAGCCTGGATTTCAATATGACGACCACTGCGGAAAACCGACAGACGAATTTTGCCCGGGTTTTTCTTTTTCAACGCAACACGTGTAACCAATTTGCGTCTTGACTCTGTAGATAAATGTTTCAACATTTGTTTTTTCCTTGTGGCGGATTCTTTCGCCCTTATAGAAGATGCCTTTGGCCTTGTACGGGTCCATTTTACGAATCTTGTGAATTTTATCCGCGAACAAACCAACCGCACATTTATCATTACCACTGATGGTAAATTCTGTTGGTGTATCGCCCATTGTTACGGTCAAACCATCTGGAATTTCCATAACAACATCATGCGAAAATCCAACAACCAAAGTAAACTTTTTACCACTAACCGATGCCTTGTAACCGACACCTTTCATATACATAGCTTTGGAAAAGCCATGTGTAACACCTTCGACAGCATTGCGGATATTACGTGTCATTGTTCCCCACATTGCGCGCGAATCTTTATCTTCGGCATCCTTTGGTGCAACAGAAACCTGACCGGCTTCAACCTTGATATCAACCAAATGAGCATTCTTGGTGTTCATCGGGACAGTCAATTCACCCTTTGGTCCTTTGATGACCAATTTACCTTCTGCGATTGATGCAACCACACCATCACTTAATTTAACTGGATATTTTCCTGCACGAGACATAATTACATCCTTATTGTTATTATATAACCTTGCACAAGACTTCGCCGCCGATATTCATCAAACGCGCCTTGTGATCCGTCATGACACCCTGCGGTGTGGAAACAACCGCGACACCAAGTCCGTTCGATACACGTGGCATCTTGGCAGACCCAGAATAAACACGACGGCCTGGCTTTGATACCACAGATATATCTTGGATTGCACCATTTCCACCAACATATTTCAATGTGATGACCAAGTTAGAACGGTGTTCATCAATTTCTTGTTTTGTAAAATCTTCGATAAAGCCTTCTTCCTTTAACACAGCCAAAACTGCGGCACGCAATTTGCTGTTTGGAACAGTAACTGTTTCTTTACCCGCGTTTTGACCGTTACGAATGCGGGCAACCATATCCCCAATCGGGTGTGATAATGACATCTTTTACTCCTATTGTAACCGACTGCATTGTCCACAATCGGCATTGTTTTAATTGTTTACCAACTGGACTTACGCACACCTGGCAGTTTGCCTTCAGACGCCTGGGTTCTGACCTGTTGACGGCACAGACCGAACATACGTGAATACCCACGTGCACGCCCAGTGATTGAACAACGATTATGCAAACGTGTCGGGTTAGAATTACGCGGCAACTTTGCACGTTTAAGCATCGCTTCCTTGCGTTCTTCTGGTGTTGCATTTACAGACATTTTTTCGTCCAATGCCGCCCATTTCTTGGCGTATTTTGCAACCATCTTTTCACGTTTTTTCTGTTTGTTTATCAACGCTAATTTAGCCATTTTTGTCCCTTTTATTATTTCAATACCAACGGCAGGCCGATTTTGGTCAGCAATGCACGCGCTTCATCATCTGTCTTGGCGGTTGTGGCAATCACGATGTCCATACCGCGGATAGAATCAATTTTATCAATGGAAATTTCAGGGAATATTAAATGTTCCTTGATACCAAAGGCATAGTTTCCACGACCATCAAATTTGGATTTGGACAGACCACGAAAGTCCTTTACACGTGGCAACGCAACCGTAATCAATTTATCCAAGAAATCGTACATACGTTTACCACGCAATGTAACCTTGGTTCCAATCGCCTGACCTTCACGTAAACGATATGTAGCAATTGACTTCTTGGCATGCGTGATAACCGGTTTTTGCGCGGCAATCGCCGTCAAGTCTGTTACCGCCGCATCCAATTTCTTTTTATCAGAAACAGCTTCGCCAACGCCCATATTCAAAACGATTTTAGACAACTTTGGCACCGCCAACATATTCTTGTACCCGAATTCTTTAACCAATTCAGGAACAATTTCTTTTTCATAAATTTCGCGCAATCTGCTTTGCATCTTTTATTCCTTAACGTTGTTTCCCGTAACAGCGGGATGTTTTTTATAATTCCGTGCCTGACTTTTTGGCAACGCGAACTTTTTTGCCTTTTTCCATTTTATACCCAACACGCGTTGGCTTCTTGGTTTTTGGATCAACCAAAGCAACATTAGATACATGAATTGGGGCTTCGCGGTCAACAATCTGACCTGGTTTATCCTGGGTCGGTTTGATATGCCATTTGTGACGATTCACACCGGCAACAACGACACGGGATTCAGTCGGGCGCGCTTCCAGTACTGCACCTTTGACGCCTTTGTATTTTCCCGAAATAACTACGACTTCATCGCCTTTCTTGATTTTCATTTTACACGCCTTTTGTTATAATACTTCCGGTGCCAAAGACACAATTTTTTGAACGTCATATTTGCGACGAACTTCACGCGCAATCGGTCCAAAAATACGTGTGCCAATCGGTTCAAAATTGTTCTTGTTAATAAGAACAACCGCATTGTCATCAAAGCGAATTATCGAACCATCCGCACGTTTGATTGGGAATTTTGTCCGAACAATAATCGCACGTTGCACAGTTCCTTTTTGAACTTTACCACGCGGAATCGCTTCTTTGATGGCAACAACTATTTTATCACCAACGGTGGCATAGCGGCGGTGAGAACCACCCAAAACCTTGATGCACATTGCTTTACGCGCACCACTGTTATCTGCAACCGTCATAACTGTTTCATTTTGAATCATAACCTTATCCTCGTCCTGCGAATGGGGCAATTCCCCACCGCTTTGTTATGGGACCCGACTGAAATATCCGTCACGAAGACCAATACTTCCTCAAAAGCCCCTGGGTTGATTTACTTTTAGTCCACTACTTCTACATCGTTATCTTTGGACACCCCAACTAAACCTTTGACAATCCAAGATTTAGTTTTGGATATCGGACGATGTTCTTCAATCGCAACAATGTCCCCAACTTTATATTTGTTGTCTTCATCGTGCGCCTTGTACTTTTTGTTCTGCTTAACAAATTTTCCATACAGCGGATGACGGAAACGGCGTTCAACTTCTACAACAACCGTTTTATCATTTGCTGTACTTCTAACTGTTCCCTGCAGTATACGTCTTGGCATAACCTTAATCCTTATATACTTCTTGTTTACTTTTGGCCAACCTGGTATATGATAACCAAAAATTTGGAAATCTCAACCAAAATCAGCAATTTTTATTCTGCCGCGTTCAACTTTGTGTGGACGCGTGCGATTTCACGACGGGTTTTGCGCAAAACATGAGTTTTCGGCAATTGACCCGCAGCATGTTGAAAGCGTTGATTCATTTGTTCTTTTTTCAAATCAACCAATTTGCTTTGCAATTCTTCTTTTTTCAAAGATTCTGTTTTCTTTTCTGCCATATCTATCACCTTATTAGTTAACTTTACGTTCGACAACTTTGGTTTTGACCGGCAATTTAGCAGCCGCCAAAGCAAATGCTTCCATGGCGACATCTGGTTTAACACCGTCCAATTCAAAGATTATACGACCCGGTTTAACACGGCAAATCCAGTATTCAACCGCACCTTTACCTTTACCCATACGAACCTGGGCCGGTTTTGCGGTAACTGGAACATCCGGAAATACACGAATCCAAAGTTTACCCATACGTCTCATACGACGTGTGATTGCACGACGCGCGGCCTCAATCTGACGTGCGGTAATACGTTCAGGCGACATAGCCTTAAGCCCAAACGAACCGAACGCTAATTCACTGCCACCCTTGGCAACGCCATGGATGCGGCCTTTGTGCTGTTTGCGAAATTTTGTCTTATTTGGCATTAACATGATACAAACCTCAACTTTTTTGAATTATTTTGTTCTTCTATCGCTTGTGCCGGCGTATTCCGTGGGACGTGCCATTTCTGACGCCAACTTTTCTTTGTTCACGACATCACCAGTATAAATCCAAACCTTGACCCCAACGACACCGTATGTAGTCTTGGCTTGAACCGCGGCATAGTCAATATCGGCACGCAAAGTATGTAATGGTATGCGACCTTCACGAATCTGTTCGCTGCGTGCGATTTCCGCACCGTTCAAACGACCGCTGCACATAACCTTAACACCCTGGGCGCCCGCCTTTTGAGCATTTTGAATTGCCTTTTTCATCGCGCGTTTATATGAAACACGACCTTCAATTTGTTGCGCAATTCCTTGGGCAACCAATTGAGCATTCAAATCTGGACGACGAACTTCGTAAATATTGACAACAACTTGGTCATTTTTAACCAACTTTTTGATATCGTTGCGCAATGCTTCAATATCTGCACCATTTTTACCGATAATCATACCAGGACGAGATGTATGAACCGTAACAATAACCTTTTTTGCAATACGGTCAATAACAATCTTGGCCACACCGGCTTTTTTCAGTTTCTTTTCGATAAATTTACGAATCGTATTATCTTCTGCCAAGCATTCCGCATAGTGCTTTTTATCAACAATCCAACGAGAATCCGGGATTTTGTTGATGGACAAACGCTGTGCGATTGGCGATACTTTCTGTCCCATTTTTTTTCCTTACTGTTTGTGTCCGGTGTTCTTGAAACCAAACGGTTTTATTCCGGGGCGCCGCCCCATACCACCCGACACGGTTCTTTTATTTTTTTGTTTCTTTTTTTGTTTCTTTCTTTTTTGCCGGTTCTTTCTTTTTCGGGGCCGCCCCAGATTCCAAAACAATCGTCAAATTAGAAAATGGTTTCAAAATCGGACGGGCACTGCCACGTGGTCCCGGCATGATACGTTTCATTGTCAGTGCCTTGCCACACCAAATTTCTTTGATGAACAAAGTGTCAACTGGCAAATTTTTATTGTGTTCCGCATTTGCAATCGCCGACAACAAAGTTTTTAAAACTTCACCGGCAACGCGTTTTTTCGAAAACTTCAACACATCGACCGCGCGATCAACTGGCAAACCACGAACCATGGCACAGACCAGGTTTAATTTCTGGTGGCTGATGCGTATCATTTTATTGAACGCACGAACTTGATTGTCTTTTATTCCATATCTTGTCATAGTCTACACCTTTTATTATTTACCTGCTGCCGCCTTCTTATTCGCCGCATGGCCTTTGAAAGTGCGCGTTGGGGCAAATTCACCCAATTTGTGTCCGACCATATCTTCTACGATTGACACAGGGATAAATTTGTTACCATTGTGAACTTCGAACGTCAAACCAACCATCGGAGGAACAATCGTGCTGCCACGAGACCAAGTTTTAATTGGTTTGTGATCATTTTTTTCATTTGCCACCGCTACCTTTTTCAAGATAGATGGATGAACATACGGACCTTTCCAAACTGAACGA
>CACZUL010000050.1 GCA_902784285.1 uncultured Pseudomonadota bacterium
GCGCCATCATTTGCGGCAATCTTGTCCTGTTTTTCCGCAACAACTGAATCAACATAACTTTTCGATGTCGGAATATTTTCGCCCGTGGCAAATGCAGTGCAAAATACCAATGCGCCAATAATTGAAATTAAAATCTTACGCATATTTTCCCACCTTTTATCAATTAATATCTTAGTAAAATCGGGCCGCCGCGTCCAGGCAAAAAAAAAAAAAAAAAACGAAGTTTCAATGACTTAGCATCAAATTCCACAAATAAAATTTGTCAAACAGGCGATTTTTTATCAAAAACGCCCCATTTTCCGATTCGGTAAATTCGATAAAAAGAGATCCCGGCCTGCGCCGGGATGACAATAACCTATACTAACCATTACTTATAAATACATGTACCGAACTGTTGCGCCATCATAGACTTTTCGGTTGCGTTCATTTCTGTTCCAATTGGAATCAAGAAACAACGCGTAGAATCACGCAAAACAAACAATTTTGTTCCGTTCTTGTATGCCGTTTGCATATCGTCCATTTGCGCCGGAGTTAAAAACGCATTTTGTGTCAGCACAGAATTTGCCAAACCCGCCTGAACAACCTGGGCCGCAGTTGCGTAATCATAAACATCTGTACGGGATTTAACCTCCATATAAAGACTTACAGCGCCGGTATCAGTTTTTTTTTGCGTATCGGGGAAAGCGACCGCCGCCGCAACCGACGCGGCCGTTTGTAATGCCGATGTATTTGAATTATCACGTTGCGGCAAATTTAATTGCATATCTTCACCGCACGCCAAATTCATACGATTTGTATAGGATGCCAAAACCGCATCAACCGCCGTCTCCCAATCAGATGCCTTTTTATTCAAATCCAATGTAACAATCTTTTCCGCCCATCCCCAAATATTCGCGCCGATATTACCCGCATTGGCAAACCGCGAAACCATTTCCGCAGAACCACCCGGAACACCCGCACCACAAAAATCGGTCAATTGCGACATTAACATACTGGATGTTTCGTTACCATATGCCAAGGCAACAGAATGACAAGACAATGCCGCCTCTAATTCCTGGCGACGTTGTTGGCACTGGGGCGAGTGTGTTTTGGTCAATTCATCCGCCATATTTGCCATAGACATCCATGCCATTAATTCTTGCTGAACATATTGGGGACAAAGGTGCGCCGCCGTATTTACACCGCCAATTCCCATCTTGGTTCCCGCAGCATAATTTGGCAATAACATAGATGTATCGTTACGCAGACAAAGCAAAACATAATTGTACAATTCACTTTCCGTTACAAACTTTTGCGCGCAACGGTTGGTAACCTGGCCCGGGACAACGGTTATATCGCCACAATAATCGGACAAACATTTATCAATCTTGACACGACAAGCACTGTCCACATCGGGCACATTTACCATATAGTATGTATTACGTTGATTGGTCTTGTATGCGTTTACCAATCCCTGGTTACCGCGTAACGTTCCCGCCGTTCCGATACCAACAGTTGGGTTTATAACCCCACGACTATTGTTGGTGGCAGTTGTTCCCGCAGACACACCATACGCCGATGCCGCAACCAAACAAGCACAAATTGGACCACATATTTTGAATAAATGTTTCATTGAAACCTCTCTCTTGATATAAGATTTTATCATACAAGAAATAAAAACGCAACACTTGATTTATGATTGATTTTGAAAATTTTACTGCTATTATCACAATATGATTTTGGCAAACGAAGTTTTGAACGAAATATACGAAAACCTGAATACACTTCGGGGGTTTCTTTGACCCCGATAAATTACAGGAACAAATTGCCGAACTTTCAGAAAAATCTTTGGCACCCGACTTGTGGGACAATCCGGACGATGCGCGCGCGTTGCTAAGGCGGAAATCCGCCATTGAACGCGAATTAAATGAATTTTCTGAAATGGATTCTGAATATAGGAACCTGAAAGAACTGTACGCCATTGCGCCCGATGATGCCGATGTCATAGATGGAATTGAAAAATTGGCCGCACGCGTGCAAAACGCAAAGTATATCACACTTTTCAATAATCCGGCAGATGGAAATAATGCTTTTCTGTTTATTCAGGCGGGGGCCGGCGGAACCGAGGCCCAAGATTGGGCCCAAATGTTGATGCGAATGTACACCCGTTGGGCCGAACGCCACGAATTTACAGTTGAAGTTGTCGAAGAACACGAAGGTGATACCGCCGGAATTAAAAGTGCCACACTGCGCATTATTGGGGAACGCGCATACGGATGGTTGCGCAATGAAATTGGCGTGCATCGTTTGGTGCGAATTTCGCCTTTTAATGCGAACGGCAAACGCCAGACCAGTTTTGCTTCTGTGGATGTGTGGCCGGATGTCGATGATTCTATTCAAATCGAAATCAATGAAAAAGATTTGCGAATTGATACATATCGTTCTTCGGGGGCCGGCGGACAACATGTTAATAAAACTGATAGTGCCGTTCGCATAACTCATATTCCAACAGGAATTGTCGTTACATGCCAAAATGAACGCAGTCAATTCCAAAACAAAGATATGGCAATGAAAATATTGCGGTCGCGCCTGTATGAATTGGAAATGCAAAAACGCGCCGAAGAAGAAGATGCCGCCAAGGCCGCCCAAAAGAAAATTGAGTGGGGCAGCCAAATTAGGAACTATGTCCTGTATCCGTACCAATTGGTCAAAGATGTTCGCACTGGAACCGAAACCACAGATTCAGGCGCAGTGCTGGACGGTGATTTAGATAAATTTATGATTGATTTATTACAGCGGGGTTAAAAAAATGAAAAATCCAGAATATGTCCACGCAATAGAAAATTCATTAAAAAATGTTTCTGATATAATCGAACCAAATGTTTTAGGGTTGGATTCGCGTGTTCTAATTGCGCAAACTCCAAAACAAAAAATCGTTTGTAAATTTGACGATGAATCAATGTGTCGTCGCGACAGATATGTATCGAATATAATCCGCCGCGCTGGAATAAAAATGCCGGAAATGAAAATCTATGAAAACAAAGGTCGGTATTTTACGGCGTACAAATACAACCCAAATAAAACCCTGGCCGAATGGATTGAAATGGGTCTGCCACGTGAAGTCGCGCATGACATTTATTGTGATGCGTTTGATACAATATATAAAATCTCGCAGATTCCGGTTCCGCCGCAAAAAAGCACGCCAAATATGTTCGCATCCAACCAAGATTTTATGTTTCACCAATTATTGGGGACTTCCGTTGCGCTGTATCATAATGATTTGCATTCGGGGAATATATTGGTTACCGATGATTTTCATTTTGATGGACTGATTGATGTAAGTGCAATAACATTGACCACAACCAATATGTTTCTGGCACGGGCGTGGATTAAATATCCGGCAATAAACTTTGAAGATGTGTTACAATACTGGGGCAAAATCAGTGGAACAATAATGGACGAAAAACGCATTGCCGATATTCGTACTATAACCGAAACCCGTGGCAAGATACGATGATTAGGGCTTGCTTTTCCCGATAAAAACAATATAATGTTCCGTTGAAAGAAGGCACCCGTGGCTTAACTGGATAGAGCATCGCCCTCCGAAGGCGGGGATTGCGCGTTCGAATCGCGCCGGGTGCGCCAATTTATATAAATCGACACAAAGTGGCGGTTTATATAAATTGTGGTAGCCCCGCGATTTGAACGCGTCGCGCATTTGGAATTACGATGAAGAAAATTATTGCGTTATTTTCTCTGATTTTATTGACCGCATGCAACAGCGTGTATATCAAACAGGGAACAATGGAACCCGGCAGCAGGGTTTACGCGCAACGCGGTGGATATTCTATGTCTCGCAGTATAAAAGAACGGTTAGAAGAGCACGGATTCAAGGTCACGGTCGGTAAATTACAAAATGAATATTCGGTTGATGTAGATAAATTTGAAATGCCAAAAGACACAAAATATATTGTGCGCGTAAATGAACACTCAGAATCCTTTATGCCGTGGTGGTGTGTGTTTAACGGATTTTGGTGGTGGAGATTTAGCGTATCTATTGCGGACCAGAAAACAGGCGAAGAAATTTTGTCTTGGCGCGGACGCGGTTGCCAAAACAGTTCTCTGCGCAAACTGGACCGATTCTTGGACGAATTAGAAATAAAAAAATGATTAAGGGGTACAATATGAACAATAATACAACAAAACAGTCATTTCCGGGATACAATGCCGAACAAAAAAGAATAGTACAGCAAGAACAAGAACGCGTGGCAAGGGCAATGGAAAAAGCCAACAAGGCCGAAGCAAAACGCGTGACGCGCGAAAGAAAGCGGGCGGAAAGCCTGCCCCCGTTTTTAATGGTGCGGTCGGGTTTGTTGAATCAATGGGTGTGGCCTTTGATTTCCGGGGGTGCCTTTGTTGGATTGGGAATTAACGAAAAAAAACTTGACCACCCAGAATTGCTTTTGGGCGCCACTGGCTTTCTGTTTTTCTTGACTTTCTTGTGGGCTTTACATGCGACCCCGGAAATACAAAAGATGTTTAAAAAAGACATTTGGACAATACGCCAAGAGGTACTCAGATATATGAATGAATCAAATTACCAAATTGATTTAACCGATAAAATCTTCAGTGACAAATTGGCGCGGATTCTGGTGCAACATATTTCAAAATATAACCCGGGATTATTTGATAAAATGATGCAAAATCCGGATTCGGTTGCCGATATAAATGTGGCAGAAAATATCATACTGGGGCATTTGAAATCGCACCCGGATGCCGCACAAAAAATTCTAGATACATTTGATATTGAAACCATGCCGACAAAAGTTCAAAGAAAAGTGAACAGATACGCAAACAATTTGCGCAATTATATGTTCAGCCAATATATGTTCAGCCAAAAATCAAGATAACAAAACCGGCGAAGAGATTTTGTCTTGGCGCGGACGCGGTTGCCAAAACAGTTCTCTGCGCAAACTGGATAGATTCCTGGACGAATTGGAAATGAAAAAATAATTTGTTTTGATTTTCGGCGATTGCTTTGGTATTATTATGCCGTATTTAACACTAAGGAGAAAAATATGACTTCATTAAAGGGTACACAAACCGAAAAAAACTTGCTGATTGCATTTGCCGGCGAATCCCAGGCGCGCAATCGTTATTCTTTCTTTGCGTCCAAGGCGAAAGACGAAGGGTTCCAGGCAATTGGTAAAATATTTCTGGAAACGGCCGAACAGGAACGCGAACACGCATCACGCCTGTTCAAATTTTTGGAGGGTGGCGCATTAGAGATAACCGCGGCATTTCCGGCGGGGAAAATCGGCACAACATTGGAAAACCTTCAGGCAGCGGCATACGGCGAACATGAAGAAAATACCGATATGTATCCACGTTTTGCACAAATTGCAGCCGAAGAAGGGTTTGAAGCCATCGCATCTGTTTTGAAAAATATCGGATATGCCGAACGTTATCATGAATCACGTTTCCGCGCATTGATTGACGCAATTGAAAACGG
>CACZUL010000051.1 GCA_902784285.1 uncultured Pseudomonadota bacterium
TGGAATTGCGTAACGAAATCATTGCCGGTTCAGATATAATATTTGTTTTGCCTGGAATCGTTGGGGGCGTGAAAGTTAAAATTGCGCGTGTTATAAATGCGAATAATGGCGCAGAACAACCGAAAATGTCCGCCGGTCAACATAATGCAATAAAAATTCCGCGGAAATGGTTTTCCGCGGAATACATAGATAAGATAACGCCATTTGTTTTGGCATATAAACATAAATAATTTTATTTGTTTTTTTGTTGTAAAATATACTTTTTATATGCGCGCTCTAATGAACGTGGATCAATATCAAGATCAAACTTACGACCGGATGCCCATTCAAAGAAACTTTTTACTGGTTGTTTTTCGACCGGTTTCAACACAATCAATACTTCACCATCATTCACAGATTTTATGGCGTCGTCGAATTTTTTTCTTTCTTCTTGGACCCGATCTGCAGCGGCCTTGATCTGTTCAGCATTGTGTTGAATTGTTGAATCTTTATTTTTGTCTGTCATCATTTTCTTGATATATTCTTGGCGATGCGACATATAGAACTTCATCAAATAATCATAACTTTGTGTCTCAGATTTTTTTGATTCCACTATGGCATGTATTTTTTCCAATGCTTCATACCACGCGGTCCCCAGTGTTTTATCATGGGCCTGGCATTCGGCAACCAACGCATTATAAAGCGACATAAATGCATGTCCAAGTTTTTGTTGGGAATAACCATCCAGTTTTTGTGGTTTGGATTTAGTTTTGTCTGCCATGATAACACCTCTTGGCTGTGATATTTGCTGTCTTGCATAACGATATAATAAAATGATGTTTTTTGTCAAGGGTATATGTTTTTGCATTATTATTTTGACTTTATTCTTATATTGCGTCATCATGTTATGGTTATATTCCCAAAAGGCGCTGTTGCCGATAACGGGCGGTGTCGGGGATATGGCACCAATCTTGCCAATAATGGGGGTTGGTAGTGAAACCAAAAAAGAAGGAAAAATTTATGAAAAAAATAATCAGCTTTGCAATTGCAACTGCGGCGATGACAACTTCGGCGTTGGCGGCAAATATGGAAAACCCATTGTTTTTGCCATCGGCGGGCAATGTGTATTCTAAAACATCAATTGGTTTGATGTTAAAGGTTACAGATTCCACCGAAAATCAGCAATTACGTAACCATGACGGTGCAACCGAATTTCCAATTTGGCGTCCGGTTCAAGAATTGGGTGTTGGTATTACCGATCGTTGGGCGGTCCATGGTATAATGGGCTATACATATGACGGTGATATTAACCGCAAAGGATTCCACCTTGGCCGTTTGGGAACAACATACCGTGTGATTGATTCGCTGGATGGTTATGTATGGGATATCTATGGCGATTTGCACATGGGCGGTATCGAAAAGATGAAGGGTTCTTTAAGTTTGACTGAATCTGGCAAAGCGGTATTTAACTATGCAAATTATTCAAATGGCCGTTGGGGCGCACATTTGGGAACAAAGTTTGGTCGTCGTTGGTCCGATTTGACCGCCAGTGCATTTGTTGAGGTTTTGCGTACATGGGGCAATCACAACAACGAAATCAATGTCGCGGCATTAAGACCGGTGTTAAATATGATGTCGCCGGGTGCGGGTGCATTGTTGCCCGATGTGTTGTCGGTTGATATTAAATCCACGTGGGAGGTTAATGCCGGTGCAAACATTTTCTATCAAATGACTGATCGTTGGTCGGGCGGATTGGCCTTCCAATATAAATATCATGCAACCAATGGTCTGGAAAGTGTTTATACCGAATTGCCGGCGGCAATTGAAACACCAATCAGTAATAAGTTGCAAGAATACAAAGATATGCACGATCACTTTAACGAATACGCGTTTATGTTAACATTGGCATATCAATTGCGTGATTGGGCGCAAGTCGCATGGTATATCGAAGATACGCTGGATACCGGTGCGCATTTGTCTTCGAATACAACCGATGTTAAGGTTGAAACAGGGTTCCGTGTGAACTTCTTGTTCTAATCTTGGTCGTTGATAAAAATAAACGGGTCCAGTTTGGGCCCGTTTTATATTAAACACTTTTTTTAATGTCCTTTTTATGATATAATATCTTAAGAAAGGAAAGAAAAAAGTATGAAAAAAATCGGGTTTTCTGCCGCTTTTGTGGCTTTTTCTGTGGGCATGGTTGGCGTGGCCGGTGCCGCATATCCGGTGTACCAGCAACAGTATCAGCAACAATATTCGCGTGATATGAATTATCAACGGACCGGGGTTGTCCAATTGCCCGCCACAAACAGTACTATTTTGACTGTAAATTCTGCGGTTGCGGTGCCGCCAACGCGTGTTACCGGCGCATTACCAAAGGTTGGTGCGGCGGCGACTGCGGCGGGTCGTCAATATTATCAACCGGCAGATTATGACCGTTTGGCCGATAGTGGTCTGTATGTTGGAATATCCGCGGCATACGCGGCCAGTATTTCTGGCAGTATGCACGCAGACTATGCTGGCGAAAAAGATGCCTATGTTGTCCCAGGGGCATTTGCCGATGCAAATTTTGAGACCGATACGGTAATACCGCTCCAGGTTTCAGTTGGGGCATCTTTGAACAATGATGTCCGTGTCGATTTTTCATACATCCGTTATTCGGGATTAAGTTATCCAGATAATGTATTTACGGCTGATTATACAGGTGCCGCCGATGTAAAAACATCTGTCGAGGGTGGTGCAATAACCGCAAATACAACGATGCTGAATTTATATTACAATTTGGATTCATATACAGGTTATTTGGCGGGTGGTTCATTGCGTCCGTACATTGGTGTTGGCGTTGGTATGTCTTTGAATACGATTGCCGACTATGTCGTTTACGATGACACATATTACAAAATTATCGAAGATTTGAACACAACCATTGGTAATGCGGGGAAATTGACGGGTGTTTCGGATGTATATGCGTATCATAATGGCGGAACAAACGAACAATTGGCATTCATGGTCGAAGGTGGTATAACAACCGACCTTGGTGGCGGAATCAAGATGGATTTCTTTGCACGCTATGCAAACCTTGGCAAAGTCAAGACTTCGGGCAGTATCGTTTTATCCCAAACTGAATGGTTGTCTGATGGTTATGGTGGCGAAGTAATGGCGGATTATGACAGTGTGTTCCACTATACAAATTGGTATGAAAGTGGCCGCCTGTCCATGATTGATGTTGGCGCACGTTTAAGATTGCAATTCTAAAATGTTTCACCGTAACCAGGGGAGAGATGCGGATGAAAAAAAACAAAGTTATTTTTTATTCTTTGCTTGGTGCGATTGCCGCGGGTCATGCTTTCGCGGGTATTCGCGTTGGAAACCTTTCGCGGAACTATGCTGGGACATACAAAAATGTTACCGGGCTAGAGCAACAATATTATAATTCAATCGGCCAAAATCAGGCTGATTTGTCTGCTCAACAAGATTTGCCAATATCGGGTGCATACTTAGAAAGCCCAGATCGTGTTCAAAATAATGATGGTGCGGCAGGCGATGATATTGAAAGATTAAATGCATGTTCAAGAATTTATCCCGATGGTGAATTTGTCTGGGACCGCCCAACGCTTGGACGTGGTGCAGGTGGAAAACCGACATGTGTCGCCGTTGTAGAGATGCGGGCATTGGGGGCAAATGGAAATTCAGAATATACTGTTGTCGCACGTGGAAAATTGGCGGCGGGCGATATGGTGAATTGTAATATTTCAGATTTTCCAACAAGTACGTATTTGCCAGAAATTGTTAACGTAGTGTTTCCTGCCGATAAAGCACCGACACGCGAAGATGTAATCAGCGTTTTAAATCAAGAACAAAAAAACAAAGCCGGATTGAAAATTGCCGCGGCAACATTGGCGGCTGGTATTGCCGGAAATATGGTTGGAAAACAAGAATTGGGCAGTGATGCCTTGTTCGGAACAAATTCTGAAAAATTAAAGTCCACCGCGGCGGGTGCTGCAATTGGTGCGGCCTTGATGACGGCCAGTACTTATTCAGGCAAGGTCGCAGGCGATGTAATATTACATACCGGGGTTAATGCGGCGGCGGGTGGAATTATTGGAAATATGATGGCGTCTGGTGATGCCGTTCTGCGCATAGAAAAATGCAAGGATGGCGGTGTTGAAACAACATGTTTGTGGGGCACTGTTGTCGAGATTGATAAGAATGATGGCGGACTTGGGTCAGACAAACAGGCATTCTATGATCTTAATAAGCCCAGAATAATTATCTGTGATGTCAATGGTAGTAAATACGAAAATTGTAAAGAAAACTATCAGTATGTCTTTAGATATATTGTTGATGAAAACGGTAAAAAAATAACACCGGGCGATTTGGTTACCGCCAGTGGTGTAATCGCAGAATACAATTCTTTGTTGGCTAATATGCAAGAATTTAGAACCAAAGACGGGGTTGACGAAATAATTACGGGACAGGGCGGTTTATATAAAGCCGTCGTTGAAAAATATAAAACAGAAATGCCGGCTGTAATTGTTGGATTTAAAGATTCTGCATTCGGAATCAAGGCCAAAGATTGGTATAATTGGCGCAGCGCAAATGGTTCAAGCGCACATATATGTTTGCGTGATTCATCGGGCAACCCATATAATTGCAATGGTGCCACAGACGATAAAGGAAAAGTAATAGCATCGTACGACATTAATGATTTTACCCCGGTTAGTTTGGATGCCAGTGATGGTGGTGTGGTCGATTTTTCAAACAAGGCGCGTCTTGGTTCCACACTAAAAGGTGCGGGTATTGGTGGGGCAATTGGTGGATTTGCCGGATATCAAGGTGCACAAAGTGATATTGAAGAACGCTTTGTCCAGGCCACGCGTGAGTATAACGATTCGTTAGAAAAGTTCTATTGTGGCAGTGGTCGCCGGTTCATGACGTTCTATAATGACACAGTAACCGTACCAACAATGAAGCAATAAAAAAAACCGCCTTTTAGGCGGTTTCTTATTTTTCGTTTATAATCTCTAATACGCGTTTTGGAACATCGCTAATCTTGATGCGTTCTTGTTCCATTGTGTCGCGGTGGCGCATCGTAACCATGTTGTCTTCCAAAGTTTGGTGGTCAACGGTGATGCAAACCGGTGTCCCGATTTCATCGTGCCGGCGATAGTTTTTACCAATGTTCCCCGAATTTTCTAATTCTATACGCCCAATGCCCAGTGCGCGCAAATCGTTTTCGATATTTTCGGCCAAACCGACCAATTCTGGAACATTTCGCGCCAATGGTATAACCGCCGCCTTGACAGGTGCCAGTTTCGGTTTCAACTTTAACACAACACGTGTTTTGCCATCGGCAAGGGTTTCTTCGGTATATG
>CACZUL010000052.1 GCA_902784285.1 uncultured Pseudomonadota bacterium
GGTCTATCTACTTCTTGTAATTGTTTCAATTCTTTGACCAAGGCCTCAAAGCCTTGCTTTGAAATCGGTTTCTTGTCCATTTTTATACTTCCTTGTTATTTTTTCGTGAATATTATAAATATTCATTTTAATTTTGCAATTGGGAATTAAACAGGTTATAATTTTTTAGTTAATATCAACAGACTAAAAAAGAACAAATGGCTAAGACAAGGATTTTATCCAGATTTTTATTCCGCCGATTTTTTGGCAGTGTTGGACTGGTGCTGTTAATCGTGTGCGGAATCATTTTCGCTGTTACATTTGTAGAAAGATTGCCCAGCAACCCAACAATATTCGCGGCATTAAACGATGCATGGACACGATTGGTGGAATATGTTCCACTGTTTTTACCATTGGCGGTATTTATGGGAACATTGGTTGCATACTATACACTTACCCGGTCCAGTGAAGGTGTTATTATATCTGGGGCGGGTCTGTCGCCATACCAAATGGCACGTCCATTTTTAATTGGCGCGTTCTTGATTGGGGTATTCGCGACAACTGTTATAAATCCGTATGCGGTAAATATCGGTTCAAAAAACATAACCGACGACAAATTAAAATTGGTCGATGATGCAATATGGCTGCATGAATCTTCGGATGCGGGTTATATAACATTGGTCGCAAAAAACATGAAAAAAATTGAACAAGACCTTGTCTTTTTAAACACGACAATTTATATTCAAACACCCGAATTTAAATTAACAAGTCGCATTGATGCCGAAACCGTTACATTATCAGACAAAGGGCTGGAAACGCCCCATGCGAAAGTTTTTGATTCCAACGGTAAAATACATAATGGTCCATGGCAAACTAACACACTTATTACACCGCAAACTGTACTAGACCGATATTTACAACCCGACCAAATATCTTTTTGGAAATTACCAGAATTTATTAAAAAAATGTCGGCGGTTGGAATATCTGTTCGTGGGCACATGGTTCAGTTTTGGACTCTGCTATTTTTACCATTAACGATGATAGCAATGGCAACACTGGGGGTGGCTTTTTCACAAACCCGCCAACGCAGAAATTACAGTTTTGGAACAAAATTTGGTCTTGGGATATTGACATGCTTTATACTATACTTTTTACTGAATATATTTAGTGCCCTTGGGTCAAACGGCACATTACCAACATTACTGGCAATTATTGCGCCACCACTTATTATAATATCTGCCTCAGGCGTATTTATTGCGGGATTTGACACAATATAAAGAAAGGATACAAATATGCCACTGCGAAAGAAAAACACAACACGCAATAAAATTATTATGTGGACACTTATTATCGTATTACTTGTTTTGATGATAATATATTTTCCGCCAACACAAAATGTAACCGAAGTGGTTTTGTTCCAATAGGTCAATATATATGAACTATATTGAAGTATTTTTAGAAGCCATGTCCGCCGAAAAAGGGCGCAGCAAAAACACACTTGCGGCGTATGCAAACGATTTGCATCACGCAGATACAACATTGCCTAACGGTTTACTGAATGCAACAGAATCTGATATTCAATCGTATTTATCGGGTGCCGATGTATGTGCATCATCTGTTGCTCGCCGGGCCAGTGCACTACGCAGTTTTTATAAATTTTTAATGTTGGAAAAAATTATTAAAACCAACCCGGCAAAAAACCTTGAATTACCGAAACGCGCAAAATCATTACCAAAATTATTAACCCCCGAAGAAATCGAATTGCTGATTTCATCCGCGGGCGACATACGAACATCTGTGCGTTTGCGCGCGATGTTGGAGTTATTGTATGCATCGGGATTACGTGTATCTGAATTGTGCGAATTACCCATGACGGCACTGCTTGGCGACAGATTGTTGATTCATGGCAAAGGTGCCAAAGAACGCATGGTCCCTGTTCATGAGACCGCGCAACATGCCATAAAAAAATGGTTGGATGTTCGTGGCGACACAGATTCAAAATATGTGTTTCCATCAAATTCTGCATCGGGACACATTACACGCGATGGATTTTTCAAAATATTAAAAAAGTGCGCGGTACTTTCGGGCATTGCGCCTGAACGCGTTACTCCGCATGTTTTGCGCCATTCGTTTGCATCGCACCTGTTGGCACACGGGGCAAATTTGCGCGCGATACAAACAATGCTGGGCCACGAAGATATTTCTACGACACAAATTTATACACACGTGTTGCCGGAAAAATTGGCTGCCGTTGTGGCCGAACATCACCCACTTTCCGAAACCAAGGTTCATAATAAATGATAAAAAAATGTGATTTTCCAGGATGCCAAAAGGCCGGCACATGTCGCGCGCCAAAAACACGCGATTTAAAAGAATATTGGAACTTTTGCCAAGAACATGCGGCCGAATATAATAAAAATTGGAATTTTTATGCCGATATGACCCCCGAAGAAATCGAAGAAGATTGGGAACGGCAAACATTTGGCGAACCGATTAAAAAGCGTTCCGCCCAAGATTCTGCGGACTATATAAAGTTCTTGAACGATTTTATAACCGGGCGCAGCGCATTTGATAAAATGCCACCAAAAAAATCTATGCCTACAAATATAATGTCTGCTTTCAAAACATTGGGGTTACCCATTACGGCATCTTGGCGCGAAATCGGGGCAAAATATCGTGCACTGGCGAAAAAATACCACCCAGACACCGCAAAAGATAAATCCACAAGTTCTGAATTTACCAAAATATCGGCCGCATACCAAACACTAAAAAAACATTTTGGCAAGTAAGAAAAATAACCAAATTTTTATGGCGCGCCCTGTTCTCTTGTGATATGTTATACCCACAAAGGAAAGTAAAGATGTATGATGTTATTATTTTGGGATCTGGTCCCGCAGGTTTAACTGCGGCCATTTATTGTGGTCGTGCAAATAAGAATACTTTGGTTATGGGTGGCGACACATTGGGGGGCCAAACATCCACGATTCCAACATTGGAAAATTATCCAGGGTGGCGCGGGTCTGGTTTGGAATTGATTGATTTTATGAAGGCCCAGGCCGAATCTTTCGGTGCGAAAATAAAAATGAAGACCGCGGCGCATATTGAAAACGGTCCAGATAACACATTTGTTATTACCGACACACGGGGTGAAAAATATGAAACACGTGCGATAATTTTGGCAACGGGTGCTTCCCCGCGCAAATTGGAAATAGAAGGCGCGCGCGAATTCTTTGGTCGCGGGGTTTCATATTGTGCAACATGTGATGGATTTTTCTATACGGATAAAACTGTATTGGTAATTGGTGGCGGAAATTCCGCTTTGAACGATGCATTGTATTTGGCAGACATTGCCAAAACCGTAAAAATTATTTATCGCAAATCGTCATTTACGCGCGCCGAAGAAATTCTGCGCCAACGCGTTGCGGACAAGAAAAATATCGAATGTGTATTTAATACCGAATTAAAGAAAATCTCTGCGCGACCGAATTCTGAAACCGGAGAATTGATTGCGACAACAACAAATGATGAACAAATTATTTGTGACGGAATCTTTGTCGCCATTGGGCACGAAGCAAACACAGATTATTTAACCGAAGATATTAAACGCGATGAATTGGGCCGCATTGCCCCCGATGCTTTACCGGCGGGAATGTTTGTTGCGGGCGATGTTCATTCAAATATAAAAATGCAAATTGCAACTGCGGTTGGTACGGGTTGTGCTGCGGCGATGGATGCAATTGCATACCTTAACAAGAACGCACAATAAAAAAGGAAAAACTATGTTGGATATAAAATTTATTCGTGAAAATCCGGACATTGTAAAAAACGCATGCCGGGTTAAAAACTTTCCTGATGTGGTGGATGATATTTTATCATTAGATGTGCGCGTTCGTGAATTGAAAACCATCACACAAACCAAAACCGCGGAAAAAAATAAAATATCGCGTGAAATTCCGACATGCCCAGACAAGGCATCATTGATTGCAAAATCTAAACAGATTAGTGAAGAGATTGCAAACGATATGGCCGAACTTGCAGATAAAGAGGCCACACTTACCGACCTTTTGCATCGCGTTCCGCAAATTCCGGATGCATCTGCGCCGGTTGGTGCCGATGATTCCGCAAATGTGGAAGTTCGCCGCGTTGGCACGCCACGCAATTTTGATTTCACCCCGCGTCCACAATGGGAATTGTTAGATATGAACGGTTGGTGGATGCCGGAAAAAATCGCGGGAATATGTGGCACACGCACATATTGTCTGTGTGGCGAATTGGCGGAATTGGCATTGGCAATTGAAACATACGTTATTCAAAAATTGATTAATAAAGGTTTCAAATATATTGAATGTCCGCCAATAACAAAACCACAAACTATATTTAATGCCGGACATTTTATGGGTTCTGATTTATCGGTTATGAACGATGATGTGTTCATGTTAACCGATACAGACCGTTGTTTGGCGGGTACCGCAGAGATAATTTTAAACTCGTTACATGCGGATGAAATTTTATCTGAAAACGAATTACCAATCAAATATGCTGGTTTTTCTACATGTTTTCGTAAAGAAGCCGGTGCCGCCGGTCGCGACACGCGCGGGTTGGTTCGTTTTCATCACTTTAACAAAGTGGAACAATATATTTTCTGTCGCCCCGAAGAAAGCGATGAAATGCATGAATTTTTATTAAACAATCTGTGCGAAGTCGTGGGCGATTTGGAATTGCCGTATCGCGTTATTGCAAACAGCACCGGCGACATGGGATTCAACAAAGTTAAAATGAACGATGTCGAAGCATGGTTCCCATCAGAAAATGCATACCGCGAATTGGGTTCTTGTTCGTCCATCGGCCAATTCCAAGCACGTCGCACGAACACGCGCTATCGCGAAAATGCGACCGGCGAAGTCAAATTTGTCGCAACATTGAACAACACTGGAATCGCCCTGCCCCGGGCATTGGTTCCGGTAATTGAAAACCACCAAAACGCGGACGGGTCGGTAAATATCCCGAAAAAACTGCAACCGTTAATGGGCGGGCGTACCAAGATTGGTGGAAAACACTAAAAGAAAAACACCGTCAAAATTGACGGTGTTTTTTTACAATCACAATTTTTAATGTGCGCGGGCGGCGCGAAAACTGGCCGCCATACGCAGAAAGAAATTCTGTTTTTTATTATCAAATATATTATTCGCTATACGCACGATTTCCTGGGCTTG
>CACZUL010000053.1:0-353 GCA_902784285.1 uncultured Pseudomonadota bacterium
ACGGCGACATTTGAACCGTATACAGCCAATCCTTTTTTAACATCAGATTTGCGTAAAATATTTTTTACATCATTTACGCATTCCCCAAGTCCGGAACCTTCGTGCGTAGTAAATGGCATAATGATTTTACCGGCAAAATCATACCGTTCTAAAAAAGAAAACACCGCCATTGGGTATGTACCCCACCATACAGGCCCACCAACAAATATAACATCATATTCCGACAAATCCACAACAGGCCACTTTTTTAACATTGGGCGCGCATCTTTACTTAATTCTTGTTTTGCCACATTGGTACATTCATCATAATCTTTTGGATAATCCTTTTCTGTTTCTATTTTAAACAGATCTGC
>CACZUL010000053.1:390-5166 GCA_902784285.1 uncultured Pseudomonadota bacterium
CCACCACCAAACCAATTCTGACCAGAATGAGAAAAATAAACGACCAAAGATTTCATGAATGCCCCCTTGTTTTAACAGATTAAATTATACACAAAAAAGTATATAAATTTAACAAAAATCTGATTTTATGATATAATAAAACACATCTTAAAAGGAAAGATTATGAAACAAAATCAAGTTGTTCTGATATACGGCATGCCAGCAAGTGGAAAATACACGGTCGCCCAAAAAATCCAAGAAAAATGTGGTGGAATTTTGATGGACAATCACTATTTCTATGATTTATTTAAAGGCTTGACCGATGTTTCCGATGAAAAATGGTATGAATATTCGGAATACATCATTGCAATTCGCAAAATTTTTCTTGAAGTATTGGGCAAATATCACCCACAGAACAAACATATTCGTTATATATTTACGGGTGTAATTGTGCGTGGCGAAAAATTTCCCGCAGAATTAAAGAAATTTGCCCAAAATTTAGATGCCGATTTTATACCAATTGAATTAAATGTTCAGCCCAATGAATTACTCGCACGTTGTGATAACGAACAGCGCAGAAAACGGAATAAAATATCAAACAAGGCCAAATATAGCATTTTATTAAAAGATTGGTTGCCACGCGCTTTTCATTCAAAAAGCCCGAACAGGTTGATTATAAATTCTACCAATTTGACACCTGATGAAACATTTACTATGGTTCGCAGGCATTTGAAAAAATTCGATTAAAAAGTTAACCTATGTCGAAACAGGAAATAATACAAAACTAAAAATGTTATAGTTAGCTTCTGGACAAGTCCATTTTCGGCATGTTTTGCGAAACACTATCCTTGGTAAAAAACATATCTTCTTCAAGATACGAACCATCACCATAACCATAAAAGGCCCTGCGATTTGTCATAATATCACGAGTACCGAAAAACGCCACTTTCCTTTTATCAGTCAAAAGACGAGCCTGGAACTTCACTTTTTGTTCTGGGGTCATTTCAACAACCGAAATATTTGGCATGTCCCCAGCATTATTATTTGCTGGATCGAACACATAATCGATACCGTTTTCATGAATGACGACAAAGGAATGCTGGTCACCAAATTCCCAAGTTTTACTGCCAACAAATTCACCACCGACATATTCCGAATCCACACCCACACTTTGTAAATACAGCTGTGCGATGGTTGCAAATTCGGCACATTGGAATAAGTGCTTTTCAAACAAATCGGATAACTTAGCATCTGGGTTTTTGGCATAAAACATCTGCCGGCGGCCAAAATCTTTGCACCCAAGATCCGGAAACATTTGTGCAATAACCTTTGCAAAAGCGAATAAATGCGTAAAGGTAGTTTGCGACATAGGCACATTATGCCGTTTCAATAATTGCGCATTACCAGGATTATCAGCTTGCCTAGCAACGATTTCACGAATCTTTTGAAATGCTTTTTCCAAATCCGTTGGAATTTTATCAATGATTAAATTTGCAAATTTGCCAATTTTTATACTATCGCCCACACTTATATTGCTAGCAGTCAAAGACACATTATTTATTTTTCTAAGCTTCATGGATCGTCCTTTTTCAACAATTATTATACAAGAATAATATAAAAAAAGACATAAAAAAAGACCGGCAAAAACCGGTCTTTTATCTTGGTAGCGGCGAAGGGATTGTATATTCCCACTCATTTCATTCGTGGCCCCCTTTCCACTCGTAAGACTCGAACTTCGTTTTACTCGTTCTCGTCAACTATCGTGTCGGACCACTGACCAAAGGATTATGATGGTTTGACACACAAACCCGCATAACACGCATTTCTGTGGCTTACAGCCGATTTTCTGCCATACCAATATTTCCCGTGTAGTCAATATGTAGAATCATACATACAAAAACACTGTATGCATTTATAGTTTAATCCTACCCCATCGCACATTAGGTCAAAACTGTGATTATGGATTTTATTTTGATTTTAATCACAAATAACATCAAACCAAAATTACGAGATTTTTATGTCTATAAATTGCATAAAATAACCCAAAAATTCGATAAAACGAATCGGTTTTCTGGGCAAAAACGACCATCTTTAACACAAATCACTTGGAAATTCTGACTTTCAAAGTGTTTTACACAAAAAAATCGCGGATTTCTGCAACGAATAGGTTGCTACAAACCACTGTTTTAGGGCTTTACAAAATTGCAAGCAAAAAAGTGAAAAAATTATGAATATTTATATTGTGATTTTACACAAAACACAATATGTTGTGAATGTACGATATGTTTTTTGACTATATGTTGTAAAAGCATAAAAAGGATTACTGTTGCAGCAATAATCCTTTTCGTATGGGATACCAGTAATATACCCCGAATAACGTTGTATATTATAACAGAGTCCCAAATCATTGGCAACCACTTTGTTTTTGGTATGGTTGCCAACTTGACGAACAAGAGGTTAAAAAATGTCAAGATGTTGCAGAACATGGGACTTAGAAGTCCATCATAAACATATAGACGGCGGAAACGGTGAAGATAATGCTATGGTATTATGTCACAAATGCCATCTGAATACATGTACATACGGTGATCAAAATCACAAAAGCCCGCCACCTTTTACACAAGAAGTAAAAGACAAGGCTTTAAGACGTGCCGGTTATCGTTGTGAATGTGAAAAACAAACATGTTGTTTAAAATAAGGAGTAAAAAATGGCAAAAAACGGTATTCGCACTTCAAGGGGAGTTGCACGCACAGCATCTAAGGTGCTGTCAAATCCGCATTCTTCCCGCAGTGCGAAACGGCTTGCTGGCAGTACGCTTGGCAACCGTGGAAAATAATCCAAACAAAACAACCGGTCGTTCGACCGGTTTTATCTTTTCTTTGACCTACAACTATAACAACCCATGGCTAACAGTTTTTTTAATGCATCGACTTCCGGATCTTTTGAAATCTTTTCCCATCCCATACATCGAACAAACTGTGGGTCATAATAACCTGCATTACTAAAGTGTGAAAAACGTTCTTGCAATTCCTTTTGATTTTTTAACAGCTTTTTCGCCGCTGAATGAACAAGCTCTTCCCGCAAATCAGGAGAATCCAACATTTCTTCAACACAATAGCATGCCATACACCCCGCATTAGCGGATATAGAATCATGCGAAATCTGATACAACCAACGAGAGTAAATATCATGTTCAAAAACAAACCTGGACCACGCATGTGTACCATGTTTGGGGGACGGTTCGCCAAGCATCATCTGACCTCCATTAGTTTTTGAAGTAACTATGTGCATCTCAATCGGTTGAATACCCCATTCTTTATACGTCTTGTCTTGAATATGTTCAAACATACCCGGCAATTCCTTAACCAAATCGATCTCTTGTCCAAGAAATTTTGTTGTTTCTTGTCCGCCAACAGCGACCTTTGTTGGTGTGATAACGATATAATCTTTACTTGTTATATGACTCATTATAAACCCTTTTTGATGCCGATGGTCCAAGTTATAGCATAAAATTATCATTTGTCTAGAACTTTGCGTTGCTACATACACTGGCCCGCAACACATAAAAAACTCTAATTTACATAGGATTTTCGCCATGTAGACATCTGTGTATCCATTGTGTAGAAACCATGCGAGACTTTATGCATTTTTATCCATTTGCATTCACTTTGTTCCCTTAGGCGCGGCACTGAATTTTCTAAACAAAAATACCGGCAACCGCCGGTGTTTTCAGAAAATTCGTGGTAGCGGCGAAGGGATTGTATATTCCCACTCATTTCATTCGTGGGCCCCTTTCCACTCGTAAGACTCGAACTTCGTTTTACTCGTTCTCGTCAACTATCGTGTCGGCCCCTGGGGTCCTCATCCACTCGCGACTATACCAAAATTAAAACCAGGATAAACCCGGTTTGAATTTTGGTAGCGGCGAAGGGATTCGGACCCCTGACCAAAGGATTATGATTCCTCTGCTCTACCACTGAGCTACGCCGCCATGAAAACGAACCGATTATAACAGACAATTTTACAAAAGCAAGAAATTATATTATTTGCGCACGCACTATGATTTTATGCCTTTTCATGAAAAAACTAATACGATTTGAATAATTGCTAAAAATAGTGTATAATATTATCTTAGTGAGATATGTAGTTTTAATCTTGTTTGCCATATTTATGCCCGCAATTCCATCGTTTGCGGGGAATTTTCAGAATACTTTTACTGGCGACTACAAAAATCAAATCGGTTTAAACTTTGGCCAGGGTGTTAACAGCGGCTTTATTATTCCGCCCCCGAACCAGTTTGTTCCGTTTAACCTTATCAATCTGCAATATTCGCAACCGACGACTTTTTTTGGGGTTCCGGCGCGCCAGTCTATAAATATTAACCAGACATTGGGTTTTGGGGACAAATACGGTTGGCATTGGCGCGATTATACAATTCCGATGATTGTGCTGTCGGGTGATGTTCGGTTATCTGAATACAAAAATTTCTATGTTGCATCGGGCGCAGGTGTGGGGCTCCAGGCGCAACAGAACGAACGATTGGGCGCGAAATTATTATTTCAATTCAAGATTATCGCCGGTTGGCATGTAAACGATAAATGGAATGTTGAATTGTTTATGCATCATTTTTCCAATGCGAACACTGCCCCAGAAAATTATTCATACGCGTTTTATGGCCTGGGTGTGATGTATAATTTCTAGGTGGTTATTTTCTTTACAAACAAATGAAATATAAATTATAATACTATTAGATTGTTAAGGTCCAAGGGGGAGCATTTGAAAAAATTTATTGTTGC
>CACZUL010000054.1 GCA_902784285.1 uncultured Pseudomonadota bacterium
CGACCAGACACAACAACGGTTGCACCGGCATCGCGCATTTTGTGTGCAATTGCGCCGCCAATTCCGCCGGTCGCGCCAGTAATTAAAACAACTTTATTTGTTAAATCGAACATTTTATCCCCCATATTTTATTTATTCCACCCTAACATTTTGTTACGATATATACTTTGGTTTGCTTTCATTTGACGCATTCCAAGATTTGACTGCGACATAGACTTTGAAAAGAATAAATTCACACCATATTCTACCGTTGTTGTTGGCATCACGGTCATTTTGAACCAGTTATTATAAACCATTTCATAATTTTTTTGTGTGGATTTTGCCAATTCTATGACAGATTGAATAGCAGTCTTTATATCTGTCCCCCTATCAAATTTAATAACAGTATTTTCAGTGGTCATATTTACACCTCTAATTTTTTGCCTTCCATGTCGCCACAAATGCGTTTGGTAAGGCCGGTCAGGACCGCACCTGGACCAACTTCGATTGTCTCGCGTATGCCCATGTCATGCATCGCCAAGACACTTTCGCGCCAACGCACACCGTGGGTAATTTGGTAAACCAATGCTTCACGGATTTCATCTGGGTCGCTGATAGGTGTGCATGTTTTGTTTGAAATCAGCGGGGCCACCGGGGTTTTTATATCAGTTTGCGCCAACGCGGCACGCATTTCATTCGCCGCAGGGGCCTGAATTCGGCAATGAACAGGCACCGACAGTGCCAATGGTATCGCGCGCCTTGCGCCGGCCGCCGTAGCATCCGCCAATGTTTTTTCGACTATTTCTTTTGCGCCAGAAATTACAACCTGTCCAGGGGAATTGTCATTTGCAACATCGCAGTCATTTTTTGCACAGATATCACGCACAACATCAATATCCAACCCCAAAATCACGGCGGTCAGTCCCCGGCCCACCGGCACAGCGCGCTGCATTGCATCCCCGCGCAGGCGCAACAACTTCGCGGTATCTGCAACCGACAACGCACCCGCCGCACACAGCGCCGTATATTCGCCCAGTGAATGCCCCGCAACATATTCGGTTAACGGCAAACCCGATGCGCGCAACATAGCAATAGATACAGCCATAATCGCGGGCTGAACATTTGTGGTTAATGTTAAATCTTCCATTGGTCCATTAAAGATAATGTCTGACAATTTTTGATTTAACGCATCGTCCACTTCGTCAAAGACCGCGCGCGCGGCCGCATTATTTTCATACAATTCACGTCCCATACCAACGCTTTGTGAACCTTGGCCTGGGAATACAAGTATCGATGACATAACCGTCACTCCTTTTTCACAATTATAACAAGGAAATTTATGTATGCAAGTGTAAGTGGTTAGTGGATAGTGGTTAGTAAATTCTATATGCTCATATTTACAAAATAATTCCAGAAATCACTAACCACTAATACTATCCACTAATCACTCGTATACTGAATTCGCAACCGCAATAATTTTGGCGGTAAAAATCAGATTCTCGGTTGATTTTTTGACGAAGTTGTTCGTCCCATTTTATTGGTAAATATTGAACATCACCAGGGGATGTTTCGCCGGCCGCGTCAACCTGCGCCTGGTCTTTGTGCCGTGACACGCCCAGTACAGACCCAATCGCATTATACCCATTTTCACGTGCGAATTTTTTTGCGTATTCAAACCGGTATGCAAAGCAAACACTGCAACGCGATCCACGTTCGGGCTCATGCTCTAATCCGCGCACGGCTGTGCGCCACGCGTCATGGTCATATTCGCCAATTTTATATTTCACACCCATTTTTTCACAGTATTTAATCTGTTCGTTCATGCGTTTAGTATATTCGCTTTCGGGGTAAATATTTGGATTAAAAAACAGAACGATAAAATCATCTATGCCGGTAATTTTCCCGCATACCAGTTGTTTAATTGCACCCGCCGAACACGGTGCACAACAAGATACCAAAACCAGTTTTATGTTTTCAGACATTTATCTTGCTCTGTGTTTTTTATTAAAGAAGTTCCAAAGTTCCAATGGCACGGTTTTTGTCTCGGATGGGAAAACCCCATGAAAATCTCTATCCAATGCCAAGAAGTTTTCTGATGGTAGTTTTTGTTTTTCTAAATAATTTTGAATTTTCAAAATATCCTTTTCACCAAACGTAATCCAAAATGTTACATCACGATTGACGGTATGAACAACCGGATAACCGTTCACATAGTTTTCAGGATTATCCAAACCGGCCCAAACCCGTTCCCGTATAGTTTCTAATGGTAATGGTTGTGCGAATCTGTCATATAATCGAATTGTATAAAACGCGTTTATTTCAAATGGTGTGGTCTTTTGCGGAATATCAAGCTTTATATGTCTTACAAATCTTCCAAATGTTCCGCGTTTCATTGGAGTGGCACATTGTTCCAATACGCGAAAATTACCGTACGCATCAAAATATTTGATTGTGTAAAACAATGAATCGTATTTAGTTAAAATTCGATTATATGATTTCTTTGTCATTTTTATTTATCGACCATTAGATTTACATGGATAATTTAACCAACCGAACAGACCACGATTATACTCATCCCAAACCACTATCCTGCGCAACCGGGTCCCGGTTTGTTTTTTGAATCCATCATGAAAATTTTTAGTTGTTGTTTCACGTGTTATAATTATTGGACCATAACACTGATGTGCGCATACAGAAAGTTCAAATTTTATATAATCCAACATAATATCTTTTTCGATATCTTTAAACACCGCAACACGTTTTTTATTTGGAATTTTCGTGTTTGATATAATGGTATATTCTGTATATTTTACATTTTGCGACATGGTTTATCCTTTGTTTCTAAACCTACTACATCTCTCTCGCTTAATGTACTTTTTCTGTGCCACGGTTAAACAATTCCACCAAACCGACCGGGAATTTTCCCGTCTTTTCTGGCCAAATTTGATTTAGATGTTCATCCGTCACCGTATCTTTGTCTGACAACGGACGGTACGATACCGTTTTCCATTTGATAATTGATGGCGCGCCAGTGGCGAAACTGCGCAAACCGATACTACGTGCGTTATGTACAGAAAATGTCATTGGCGTATTCACCGTGCTTTCATCAGGTTTGAAATTTAATGTTGAACCGTAATGTTCCAACAGATATTTTTTAATATCGTTTGGATATAATATTTTCGGCATAATAAATTCAAATTTCGTGTCTGTATCCGTTGCAATAATTGGATGACCATCAATATAGTCGTATTGTTGATACAGTGGAATATTTTTGTATTTTTTATCCATATCTACAACACAATTTTCGCGCCATACAGTTACACAGTATTGAATATCATTTGGTTTATGTACGGCAATAACCTTTTGCAAATCATTGATACCTGAAATATATTCTTCCAATGTCAACAGCGGATTTTGCACGGATGCCTTAAATCTTGCAAATACATCTGGTTTCATCTTGTTACTCCTTGGTTGGTTCCAATTCAATACGTGTAAACAGATTTTCTGGCACGGTGAATTTTTCGCCTGATTCGATTCTGTGTTCGTACATGGTTGGCCAAGACAAATCGTGTTTTGTTTCAAAAATGTTTTGAATTTTTTCTGCCGCGTCCGGAATAATCGGTGCAGACACGCGCGCAAACAAATCTATCAATTGGAAACATTCGTTCAACACCGCCGCCGCACCCGCCGTATCGCCGTTTTTAACTAATGCCCACGGTTCCTTTTCCGTCATATACTCATTGGCAATACCGTAAATATCGCGCAAAGCAACGATAGATTTTCTAAATTCGCATGCTTCCAACGCCCCGGTCAATTCTGCCAGTTTTTCATTAACGCGATGCGCCAATGTTTCGTCCATCGCACCGCCCTCTGGCACAGTATCGCCAAAGTTCTTGTTCGATAATTTACATACACGCGACACAAAGTTGCCAAGCAACCCATTAAGGTCTTTATTCACAATTTCTGCAAACCGCGTCATTGTAAAGTCCGTATCATCTGTTTCCGGTGTTGATGCAATTAGCGCATACCTCCAACAATCAGATGGAGCAATATCTAATGCCTCGTCCAAGAAAATCCCATTATTTGCCGATTTAGAAACTTTCGCGCCATTAAAGTTCAAGAAATTGAAACCTTTTAATACATCAACGGTTTTCCAACCATCATCCATTGCCAATTCTTGGGCCGGAAAAAATACAGAATGGAAAGAGACATTATCCTTGCCCATAAATTCTGTGTAATGACAATCTGGATTCTTCCACCAAGACGCCCAATCATCGGTTGCGGCCTGGGATATGGAAACATAGCCCCATGGTGCATCAAACCAAACATAGAAAACTTTATCTTCATACCCGGGTTTATTTACGGGGATTCCCCATTTCAAATCACGCGTAATTGGATTGTCGTGCAGACCTTCGTCCAACCATTTATTTGCGATTTTAATTGCGGTCTTGGGCCAGCCAACGCGGGAATTTATCCATGCGCGCAATTTATCCTGCATTTTGCTAAGTTTAAAATACAAATGTTTTGTTTCACGCATTTCAACCGGCGAAGTCGGGTCAATCGCACTGTGCGGATTGACCAATTCGTCCGGATCCAATGATGCGCCGCACTTTTCACATTCGTTACCATACGCCTTTTCATAACCACAATGTGGACAAGTCCCGACAACATAACGGTCCGCCAAGAATTTCTTTTCGTTTACAGAATACGGCTGCATAGAAGATTTTTCTTCTATCATACCCAAC
>CACZUL010000055.1 GCA_902784285.1 uncultured Pseudomonadota bacterium
TCCATAGATGCAAATGTTGGGCGCGAATATACGCGAATTCGAATCGGAATTGACCACCCGCGGAATTTGGGTTTACCAATAGATGCCGCCGATTGGGTTCTGGGCCGATTCACAAACGACCAAATGTCAACAATAGAAAAAACATTGGATGAAATAAAATTGGTGGGTTAGGTTTATATATGTAAATCCCAATTTTCAAAATCATTACCGAATTGAAAACAACCCTTGGAATCACAGAATTGTGTTTCGCTGGTATATTGACACTGTTCGGCGGATGTCGCGCCCGTGCCGGATGTTGTTTGCCCGGCGGGACAGGGATTTTTCGGACATAAATTCGATGAAGAGCTCAAAGTGTCGGCATTCCAATTGCAGTTTTCTGTTCCATACCAACCTTTGGGAATTTCTTCGCAATTACATACTACGATACTGGCGGCTCCGGGTTTTTTGCAATAGGGAAAATCGGCTGGATTAGATGATTGATATATATTCGAAACGTAATAACCGTTTTGACAAGATTTACAATGATATGAACTGCCATTAGGACCGAGAACATTTTCAGCGTATTGATTATATTTGACTTCGCTTGTTGCAGACACCGCAGTGGCTGATTCTGGCTTAATATAAGAGTGGGTACCGTTGCAATGTCGGTCGCTTGTATCTGTGAAGTTCCCCTCGCTACATATGCAATTGTTAACATACCATGGGCCCTCTGATGGTTGCCAGTGGGCTTGTGGAGTTCCTGAATCGTCATCCATAAACGTATCGCAACCATCATTGTCAAACAGCCTACAATATCGAACATTATAATAACATTCGTCATTTTCCATATGTACGGCCACATAAGTGCCGTTGTCCTGTTTACATTTATATGTGTTGTTGTGATAATGTCCACAATTGGTGTTAATGGTGTCGTCCTCTCTGTGGCATTCTATGGAAATGTAACAATCGTTTGCGGATACAGAACCAAGCTCGGAATTGTTATATGGAGCTGGACAGGGTTGTGCTTGTTCATACCCCTGTGGGCAGTAGTCGCCGTTACCACATTGCATACATTCGTTTTCCCAATAACATCCGCCCGTGTTCTTGCAGGTGTCGTTATCCAATCCAAAACATGGGTTTTCCGCATAAAGCCGTGTAGGCATTAACAATAAAACACAAAGCAATAACATTCTCATGATTGCAGAATTAGCATATTAAATTAATTATTGCAATATAAAAAGGTGTGTGGCACCTTTTAGATGTTTTTGTATTATTTGTTACGTGGTGGTTGCCACCGTTGAATTTTCCACCCATTTGCTGTGTACCAGAGACTGTCTTGTAATGACATACCGCAGTTATCTTCGTCAGTAGGATCGGGCAATTGTGCACCATTATTGGAATTTACATAAATAGTTCCCATACCACGAACACGATTCGGGGCAATATCTAAACGAGTTTGTAATGTATCTCTTGCCCTATGAAACGCTCCTGGTGTGTGCCCAGTGGAGTTTGGAGAAATTAAATTTATAGAAACGGTTCTAACATATTTTTTGTCGGTTTCATTTTTTATCATTTCTTTTGGTGGCGCCCAACCAAGATTATCTTTCCAATTCCAATCAATTATAACATCATACGGTTCCTTTTGGCAGGCGGTGGACATGATTGCCGTTGCGACAAATGGTAATATTTTTATCAAAGATTTACGGATACTGTACGGAATTTTAAATTTCATATCGAATCCTTTTATTATTCTAACAAAAAATCCGTTTTTGTCAATTAGTTAGGACGGTCGTCCGTTTCGCATTATTCGTATCGTATGTACCACGAGCTTTCTGTTCCCGGTGTGGCATCGTGCATGGTGTCGGGGTCGTGCACGGTTTGACCATCACCCGGCGCGGTATAATATACCATTTGTGGTGTATACTGTGTGCCGCCAGTACCCGGGGTAATTGTTCGGTTCATTTCGGTGTATTCATTACCGTCTATTACAATAAATGTGCCGTTACAGCGGACCTGAATACCATTTGGAAATTCGCCATTGTCACCTGTTCCACCACCGCCACCAAAATCGTCGTCGTCGCCGATGCAGACGATTTTTTTATTCCCTTGGGTGGATGTGGCCAATAATTTGATTTTGGTTACATTATTTGGCATACAGACACGGCCGATATCATCATAAGTTCTGGCATTTCCGGTTTCACAGCATGCGCCGGGGGCATTGTTATCACTGGGACCCATAAATATATGATGCCAATAGTCCGTACTATTATCAAAACAACAGTTTGTTAAATTACTCTGGACCGGCATGCGATGGTATGGGTTTGGACAATACAGGCCATCGGTTGTGATATTGTTGCCCGTATCATCTTCGGGGATGCATATTTGATTTTGTGGATCTGGGCCAAGGTGGCTTGGGTAATAATTGCCAGATGTACAACGGGTGTTGACGCAACTGTTGGCATCACTGGTCGTGCCGTCTGGGTGCGCGGTGCCGGTGTTTATCGCAAACCAAGACAGAATCGTATCATTTTTAACCCGTGGCATCCATATATGATTGTGTGATGTTCCTTCACCATCGCCAATTGTGTTTAATGGTTGTTCTTCACAGTTGCCCCATATACGTTCGGCAATGCGACATGTCGCACATTCGGCATCCGATGAGGAGGCCGAACAATGATTATCGTCCGAGCATATATCGTCCAAGTTCGATATGTTGGCAATATAATTCCGATATTCTAAATCAGCATAGAAATTGTCGGTTGGTTCTTTGCCCAATGTCGCCATTATCTCTAGTATAGTATCGTTACCCGCCGATGCCACACATGCCAATAATTCAGGCCAGCATGCCGTGCGTTCCAATATCGCATGCCGATTCGGCGACAGATATATATCATTGCACAAACCAAAGTTCCCGGAAATCGAACGGCATGATTGGATGATACAGTTACGGGCGACCTGGGTACAACTTGATATAATTGTTTCGTATGTTTTTGTTGTGGCAATATTTGATATTCCGGATTCCCAATTTGTATCGCCGGTTGACCCCAATAATGCCGTACAAGAATTGCGGACATTTGCACACATCGCATTAACAGTCCGATCCGCCGTAACACCAAATACCGACAAAGACCGCGCATCAAATTCGCCAATCGAATCGTACGCGTTGGTTAAACATTCGGTTGTTAGTGTCGTGCATGCCTGGCGTACTTCTTCCAGTTTGGCATCTTGAGCCAATTTAATTTGCGCCAATGCATCTTCGATAAAAGCATCCCAAACACGGTCGGCGATGTCTTGGCAATTTTCCATTGCCGGTGCCAAAAATTGTTTTTTGCTCTTTAAGTATGTGATGAATTTTCCAACACCGTTCGCGGTTGTCCAAGACTGATTAACATCGGGGCGGGTAATAAGCGAACCTAAATCGGAAAGGTTCGGTGTCAAAAATGCCGTGCCAGTCGAAGGATCGATATATTTGCCCGTCATGTCCAGACACTTTTCCATGTTCGCGCCGCAAACCGTTGTATTTGTAAGCATTTCCATCATTTTGCGTTTGCATGTCAAAATATCATCTGAATTGCGTGTCTGATACGCGTCCAGACGCGATATATCCAGCAATGCGCCACTTTCGAACACTTTGGAACGTGCGGTATCGGCCTGGGCCTGATAGGCCTTTTGAACGGTGTTACAATCTTGTTCCATTAACATTAAATAACCACTTACCGCCAATGAAAGTTCGTCTTCGGTGCAAACCTCCATCGCGGTTTCACGGCAAATTGGAATCGCCGCGTTATAAAGCGCAGTCCCAGATTTGGTCGTCGTGTCAGACCCCATAAATGAATCAACCGTGTCAAACGCAGAATCTATGTTTAACGATAATGATATCGGCGCAAGTGATACACCGACCGTGTCGTCGCCAAATGTCGTGTTCAACTTTTTCGCAATTTCGTCCAATGCCTTTTTAGATTTTGTTTTGTCTTTGGTGGCATAGAATGCTTCTTCGCCTTCGGTTGCAGTGTTGATGGCATCGACATCTTCGGCATCCATGTTCACCAATAATAACCGTTGATTAAAGTCCAACATTTTATCTTCAAATTTAGACATGTTCTTTTTGACAGATTCAAATTCGTTCGCCCGCGATGAACACGCACAACGGCGCAGGTTTACATCCTTGTTCGCGCAGAATTCATCCATGCATTCGTAATAAATCGTTCGGCAACGAGTATAGTTTGTATTCAAAACCGGCGATTCGTTCGTTTTCGCCGCACGTGATACTGTGCGCCCCGTGCGCGCGTTCGTTGTTCGCGCCGGTGAACGCCGGGCCGGTGTCGCGTTGCGTGAATTAGCCCCCGTGCGCGCAGTGGTCGTTTGCCGTACAGTTCTTGCCGTAACAGATGGCGCGGTCGCGCGGGAAACCACATTTGTTCGTGGGGTAACAGTTGTGGATCGTGTGGCAACACTTTTTGTTGCATTTCGGGGTTCGGTTACATTTGTTGTGGTCGTGCGGGCATTTGTTGTGTTAGAACGTGAAGTCGTCGCAGTATTTGATTTTTGTGATTGGATGATTGTATTTGCACCGCGCATAGGCGTTGTGGTTGAAACATTTTGCGCCGATGTGCGTGATGCAGCGCGGGCAATTTCATCATAGTCAACACCCCGCGCGCCACGCAAAACAAGCACGCCAAGGCATACACCAAAAAGCAGTTTAAGATTCTTCATCCCTTTCACATACAGATTAGCAAAATTTTGATTTTTCGGGCAAGCAGAAAATGTGCCAAATGAAATAATTTTGGTGCGGTTAGGGGGACTTGAACCCCCACGGATTTCTCCACAGCATCCTTAGTGCTGAGCGTCTACCAATTCCGCCATAACCGCACATGGTTTGATAAAAAACCGAAGGCATTTTACATAATCCTGTTTTTTTTTCAATAATTTTGTGATAAAATGCATCTGATAATAATATGGGAGTGATACATGAGAAAAAGATTTTGTTCGTTGGTTTTGAATTGTTCTTTGATTGCGTTGTTGCCCGGAATTGCCGCGGCGGCGGGAACTTATTACACGGGTAACTATAATTCGCCGCAAAGAAATTATGCTACGTCTGGTTACGCAAATCGTGCCAAGACCACAAATTACAGTCAAGACACATCATATACCCGCACGCGGACGGTTGCGCCAAACGATAATGCCTATATCGGACAGCCGTATAATGGTTATACACGTGTGGTCGGGACAGAACAACAAACGCGGACACAAATGCGGACAACCGGTGGTAATACCGTGTCGTCTGGGGGAAATGTGCAAAAAGAAAATGGTTTTTGGCTTGGCGCAGGCTTGTCGCATGAGTTTGCAAGTTGGAATTTTGATATGAAAAGTGCAGGCAGTAAATTGCACTATGACAACATTCGTTGGAACGTATTGGATATTAATGCTGGCTATCGATTCGGAGGCAATACCCGGATGCAGATTGATGCCGGGTTCCGCTATGGTATGCAATTTGGCGATTCGCCAATGGTTGATGACGATATTTCTAATGGTGGGTATTTTGTTACCGATTGGTATAATGATAAAAATCATAACCATGTTTATGATACGGGTGATGAATATATTGGGCAAGAACTTGGGCATTCACTTTCCATTGGTAACAGCAGTAGTGGCGATATGATGGGATTCAATGTCGGTTTTGGTTTAACAGATTTTATGAAGTTGGGGCATGCGCGTATTACGCCTTCTGTTGGGTTCCGTTATTTGAAATACAAATTAGAGACCAAGGACGATTATGGCCTTACCGTTAATACGGGGTCTTCTTCAATTGTTTCGGGCAGCGATGAAACCCAATACGACCCAATTGTGATTGTTCATTTTCCGCCTGATTCCCAAAATCCAAACGGAATGCAACAGGTTTTATGGTGTGATCCAAGTAATCCAAATGAAACATGTCCAAACGCATATGGGTTTTGGCCAATTGTTGTCGGTGCCGATGGCGTAAGCACCAGTGGAACATATATGTTTAAATTACCAAGTATAAGCCATTCTTATGAAACAACATGGATGGGGCCATATTTGGCATTGGATTTGGATTATGAAATTGATAGGTATAATTTGGTGAACGCGCGACTTGAATTCGGTTTGCCATTGTACACATCAACCGGTGATCAACCGTACAGAACTGATTGGCAACATCCGAAAAGTGTAGAAGACAAAGGCAGTTTCGGCGATGCGTGGCATATTGGTTTGGGCGCAAATTATATGACCGCNNACCGTACAGAACTGATTGGCAACATCCGAAAAGTGTAGAAGACAAAGGCAGTTTCGGCGATGCGTGGCATATTGGTTTGGGCGCAAATTATATGACCGCGTTGACGGATACCGTCGCGTTAACATTTGGGTTCACATTTGATTATTATACTATGTCCGGGGGCGAGGCGAGCACATACCTGAACGAAGATTACTATATGCGTATTTATAATAAAATTTTGGCAAAATATATTGCAGCGGGTTTGACTGAGTATGATATGTTACATGGATACACACAAGATGAAATTGAATATGGTCCGGATCCGACGGCGGTAAATATTATAG
>CACZUL010000056.1 GCA_902784285.1 uncultured Pseudomonadota bacterium
TTTGCGCGGAACTATGCAATGGAATTGGGTGTTGACCCGGATATGATTGTTGAAAAAATTAAAAAAGAATTGGGTATTGCAAAGGCTGATGCGCCCGTGGTTGCACCGGTTGAAAAGCCTGAGGCACCAAAGCCCGTCCAGAAAAATGAAAATTTTGCCAAGAAATTGAACGAAATTAAAGATTGTCGCGCATGTAAATTTGTTGTGAAATATTGGAAATGGTTTGTTGGTGGACTGATTTTGGTTGTGGTTTTGGCGGGTATTGCGGTTATGTTGATTTCTCCGTCAAAAGATGATCACACCGAAGCGGTTGCCAACGTTACAGTGGTTAGCAACGAACCCGCATATCAACAACCTGTGCGTGAACGATTTGGTGTTGAAAATCGCGAATCTGGCGAGATAATTTTGCAGTCAATCCAAGAATCTTGGGTCAAAATAGAAGACGCGCGTGGCAAGACGGTGTTCAGTCGTGTTTTGGTTCCAGGCGATGTTTATTATGTTCCGGCCGGAAATAAAAACAAGGGCACATTTGGAAACGCTGGCGGAATCGATGTTTGGGTGCGTGGCGAATTGGCCCCCAAGGTTGGCGATGATAATACTCGCAAGACAGGTGTTCTATTGGATCCTGATGCGTTGTTAGGAACAAAAAAAGCCGAGGAATAATTTTGTTCGGCCCATTGAAATTCTGTATAAAAGTTCTATATTTCTAGTACTATGAGTGGCGTTATCAAAATTCGCGGTGCGCGCGAGAACAATCTTAAAAATATCGATTTGGACATACCAAAAAATAAATTGGTGGTCTTTACTGGCGTGTCTGGGTCGGGAAAATCATCGTTGGCATTTAATACTATTTATGCCGAAGGCCAGCGCCGCTATGTCGAATCTTTGTCAAGTTATGCGCGCCAGTTTTTGGATATGCAAAAAAAACCAGATGTAGATTTAATTGAAGGTTTGGCACCCGCAATTTCTATTGAACAAAAGACAACATCTAAAAATCCACGGTCAACCGTTGGCACTGTAACAGAAGTGTATGATTATTTGCGCTTGCTTTGGGCGCGTATTGGTGTGCCGCATTCGCCGGTAACCGGATTGCCGATTAGATCACAAACCATTGCGGAAATGGTTGAACAAACTATGGATATTCCGGCAGGTGTGCGGCTGTATATAATGGCGCCACTGATTCGGGACCGCAAAGGCGAATATAAAAAAGAATTGGCATTTTTGGTAAAGCAGGGTTATCAGCGTGTTATTATTGACGGTGAACTGTATGATTTGAACGCAGTGCCGGCATTGGATAAAAATAAAAAGCACAATATTTTTGTAATTATTGACCGTATTCAAATGCCGACATCTGATGCGTCTGAATCCGATATGGAAGATTTTCGTTCGCGTATGTATTCTTCGTTCGAAGGTTCTTTGCGCCTTGTTCCGGGGTCGGTATTGGTGCGCCGTTTGGATACAAATGAAGATATTTTATATTCGCAAAATTATGCGTGTCCCGTAAGTGGTTTTGCTGTTCCAAAAATTGAACCGCGATTGTTTTCTTTTAATGCGCCAATGGGTGCGTGCAGTGCTTGCGATGGTTTGGGTGTGCAATTAAATATGTCGCCTGATTTGATAATTCCGGACCCGTCAAAGTCTATTTTGGATGGTGCGATTGCACCGTGGTCGCGGGGCGGGATGTTAAGTCAATTTGATCATTTATTGGATGCGTTGCACAAACAATATAAAATTCCGCTTTCCAAGCCGTGGCATTTACTGACACCGGAACAGAAAGATATTATTCTTTATGGTACGGGTGATAAACCGATTAAAATAAATTGGAACGGGTTTATTTATGAAAAACCTTTCGAAGGTGTAGTGAATAATATTGAACGCCGTTGGCGCGAATCTGAATCCGAAGCGGTGCGCACCGAATTGGCGAAATACCAATCAGAAAAATCGTGTCCGGTGTGCCATGGCAAACGTCTTAATATTCAGGCGTTGTGTGTAAAAATAAATGGTATGGATATTATCGATGTTTGCGATATGCCAATTGAAGATTCTTATAACTGGTTCGTTGATTTGCCAAATCATTTGACGAAACAGGAAAACGATATTGCGCGGATGGTGCTGCGTGAAATTACTTCGCGTTTGTTGTTTTTGAAAAATGTTGGTTTGGGTTATTTAACAATGTCGCGTATGTCTGGGACTTTGTCGGGTGGCGAGGCGCAACGTATCCGTCTTGCTTCACAGATTGGCAGTGGTTTGTCCGGCGTTCTGTATGTTTTGGATGAACCGTCAATCGGGTTGCATCAAAGTGATAATGATAAATTGTTGGACACTCTTAAAATGTTGCGCGATAAAGACAACAGTGTAATTGTGGTTGAACATGACGAAGATGCAATGCGCGCGGCGGACTATTTGGTTGATATTGGTCGCGGGGCGGGTGTAAATGGTGGAAATATTATTGCCGCCGGCACACCAACCGATGTTATAAAAAATAAAGATTCTTTGACCGGGCAATATCTGGCGGGTAAAAAAAAGATTCCAGTTCCAAAAAAACGCCGTGCCGGCAATGGGGAATCTATTAAAATTTTTGGCGCGTGCGCGAATAATCTTAAAAATATAGATGTTGAATTTCCACTTGGTAAATTTATCGCACTGACAGGTGTGTCGGGTTCGGGAAAATCGACACTGTTATTGAATACTTTGTATCCGGCATTGATGCGTGCGTTGTACGGTTCAAAAATGGAAACTGGGGCACACGACATTATTCGTGGTATGGAAAATATAGACAAAGTTGTTGATATTGACCAATCGCCCATCGGGCGCAGTCCGCGCAGCAACCCTGCAACATATACCGGTGTGTTTTCGAATATTCGTGATTTCTTTGCCGAATTGCCCGAAGCCAAAGCCCGTGGATACGGTCCGGGACGTTTTTCATTTAATGTCAAGGGTGGCCGGTGCGAAGCATGTCAGGGCGATGGTCAAATCAAGATAGAGATGAATTTCTTGGCAGATGTGTATGTTGAATGTGATAAATGCCACGGCACCCGGTATAACGAAGAAACTTTGGCGGTAAAATACAAAGGCAAATCGATTGCCGATGTTTTGAATATGACCGTGGACGAGGCATATCGGTTCTTTATCAACCATCCGCAAATAAGTCGTAAATTAGAATTATTAAAACGCGTCGGTTTGGATTATATCAAATTAGGCCAAAGTTCACTTGACCTTTCGGGGGGCGAGGCCCAGCGTATAAAATTGTCAAAAGAATTATCTGCTCGCAGCACCGGTCAAACATTGTATATCTTGGATGAACCGACAACTGGGCTGCATTTTGAAGATATTAAACAATTGTTATCTGTCTTGCATGAATTTGTAGAACAGGGCAACACCGTAATCGTTATAGAACATAACCTTGAAGTGATTAAAACCGCCGATTGGATTATAGACCTTGGGCCGGGTGGTGGTGCGGGTGGTGGAACGGTTGTTGCCGTCGGCACGCCCGAAGATGTGGCCGCAAACCCAAATTCACTGACCGGAAAATATCTTAAACGGTATCTGGACAAATAGGTTTTTATCGCATAATATGTAAGAAAAAGGAGTATAAAATGTTTGGTTTTGGTAAAAAGAAAAAAGAAAAAGTTGAAAACGATGTCGCCCCAGAGGTCGAAGAACCCAAGGTCCCAAAGGGTATGAAAGAAACCGCCGAACGTATGATGGCCGGTCAATTCGATATGAACGATATGTTGGCGCAATTAAAACAGATTAAAAAAATGAGCAATTTTAGCGGTCTGCTTAAAATGGTGCCGGGTATGTCGGGCGCGGTCAATGCGATGAAGGAAAAAATTAAGGACGGCAGTGTTGATGCTCAAATTAAAATATTGGAAGCAATGACGGCGACTGAACGTGCCGACCCGGAAAAAATCTTTGCAAATGCCAAGGCGCGTATCGCAGAAACCGCGGGTGTTACGGTGCGCGATGTTGAACATATTATTAAACAATACCTGAAAATGAAACAGCAAATGGCTATGATTCAACGCATGGGCGGTATGGAGGCCGTGATGCAACGGATGCAATCCCAAGGTGGTTTCCCGGGTGATAAATAAAGGAAAAACAAATGCGACAAAAAATTTTTATTATTGGTGAACCATCCTGCAAACCTGTATACGATGAAAACATGCATCTTTTACATTGGGAACTGAAATACAAAACCAGTAACAATGTTACAGAAACGCGCTATTTCCGGGATACTTTACTGTCGCGTGGGTATAAAAAAATGTGTCGTTTTCAAACGCGCTTTTTAAGACAACAAAATGAAAATACAAAATAAAAAAATTGCAAAGCATAAATCGTC
>CACZUL010000057.1 GCA_902784285.1 uncultured Pseudomonadota bacterium
TCGTCAATTTCCGCAGGGCTGCATTGGCCGGTCGCCCAGATTGTATTTTTCGTAATCCAATCGTACGCAACCGCCCTTTGCGCCGGCGACATTTTTTTTGAATCCCTTATTACCACCGGAATTTCAATATCACGTTTTGGAAATATTACCGCCGCCGCAACAACCGGACCACAGAGTGGACCACGTCCGGCCTCGTCCACACCGGCAATAAAGGCGCAACCAATTTCATTTTCAATGGAAAAATCCGCAACCGAAATCATATCACACCACTAAATAGAATACGGAATGTCTTCGACGCGCACGTATTCGTCTTCACTGTTATACAACGGCCAATCAGAATCCGCCAAAACTTTCAGTGTCGTCAACGGTTGCCCCAATCGCGCACGATACAGCCATAAATTCGCCATAACGCGTTTGATATATCCACGTGTTTCATACGCCGGGAAACTTTCAATATAAAGCAACGGGTCATTTGTAGTAAAAGATTTTTCAAACTTTACCACCGCACCCATACCCGCGTTATATGCCGCCAGCATTTTTATAATGTTGTTGTTGATATTCGGATGCATCAACAAATCTACAATGTATTGCTGACCCAAGAACATATTATGTTCCGGGTTAGACATATCGATATCGGACATTTTAACCTTGTTCGCGCGCGCGACCAATTTTGCGGTTCCGGGCATAATCTGCATAACACCATTTGCGCCTGCGCCCGATTTTGCCCCCGTGCGAAAACCACTTTCTTGTTTAATAATCGCCAACAACAACGCGCGGTCAATAGACCACCCGCCCATCGGTTCCCAATCAGGCAACGGATATTGCGCAGAATAAATAACATCTTCATCAATCGCCAAAATGCCACGGTCGCGTATCACACCCGATGCCAAAATCGCCACGCGCGACAAACCGAACGCGGTTGCAATTGCGTTTATAGCATGCAAACTTCTGTCGCTAACTTTCGACGTCATCATGTATTTAAGGTATTCTTCGGCACGTTCACGACGGTTCACTTGAAGCAGAGCCAGTGCCATTTTTCCATATCTATCGCCGCGCAGTTCATCAATATCTTCTTCGGTAAATTCTTGTTCAAAGAATTCATATTCCGGAACATTTCCCATCATAGTTGCCGCCAACGCGCCATAGAACGCCATCGGATGTGCCGCCGCAATCGTCCAATACTCGTTTGCCTTGTCATTATCCCCGCGCATGGATGCCGCACGCCCCGCCCAAAAAGCGGCTTCGGTCTTGCGGGCATTGTTTATCTGTTTCAGTTTCAAAATACGACCAAAATATTTTTCACTCTCTTTATATTTTTCTTCTTTGAAATACAGCAACCCCATCGTCCACAATCCATATTCAGATTCTGCGTCCGATGCGACGAATCCCCATTTCTTTGCCAATTCATATTCACCGTTTGTGTAATACACATACGCCAACCGCCCGGCCAACCGTCCATAATCAGATTCGGTTAATTTCTTTTTAAAAGATTTTTCTTCCAATATCTGGCGCGCGGTTTTGGTACTGCCCCCACGAATCGCCTTTTTAAATTTTGTAACTTTTTTACCAACCGACCCAGAATATTCTTTTGCGGTCCATGTTTCCGATTGCGCCGTTTCTATGGACAGTCCACCCGACAACATACTTGGTACGCGCGCCGATTTCACAGAAACCTTTTTCAATTTGGAAAGTTTTTCCATACGCGTTGCGCCCGGCATATCGTTATATTTATCCATCCACGCCTTTACCTCGGCACTTTTAGTATGATATGTTTTGGAAAAATATCGTTGATATAAAATTTCATTTTTCAGAATTGGGTCAGACAATTGCCGTTCCAAATTCTGGGCAGTAGAAATTTTTTCCGCATCTTGCAAAATGAAAATTTGAGTATATAAACTTTCGTCTGCATCTGATAAGACATCTATGCTTGGTGCAGCGACCGCCATACGGCACACGGCAATCGTGAAAACAAATACTAATAACTTTCTCATCCCCCAAAACTCCGTCAAAACAAAGTGGTTTTCGGCAATTTGCATACGATTGTTTCGTCCGTAATTTCTGGAATAGTATCTATAATTTTTTTGAAATCAGAAATTTTTGAAAACTTGCGATACACCGAAACAAAACGCACAAACGCGATCGGGTCCAAATTCAACAAAGAATCAGAAACCATTTCACCGATTTGGCTACTTGTTACCATATCGTCCGCAGTATCTGTTTCCAACCGACGCTGAATCGATGCGACCAGACGTTCAATTTGCTCGTCCCCAACTTCGCGATTATGACATGCCAATTTTATACTGCGACGCAGTTTATCGCGGTCAAACGGTTCGGTTTTACCACTATTTTTGCGCACGACCAAATCGCGCATTTGCACACGTTCAACAGTGGTAAATTTTGCACCGCATTGATTACAAACACGGCGGCGACGAATTGTTCCGCTTTCCATATCCGGGCGCGAATCCGCCACCCGGCTATCGGCATAATTACAGTATGGACATCTCATACGCAATAATTTAGCAATCTTATCGTCCGGTGTAAAGTGATTTTATACTGAAAAAATTGCATTTTTTAAAAAAATCAAGAGCTTTTTTTTATTTTTATGCAACGCGCGCAAATTTTTTATCTTCCAAATATGGTATAATTGTCTGAACGAGGGAGAAAAATTGAACAAATACCTGAACCATATTTTAATGGGCGATTGTATCGACATTATGCGCGATATTCCCGACGGTTCCATTGACGCGGTATTTGCAGACCCACCATACAATTTACAATTGGGGCAAAAAACGCTTTATCGCCCCGAAGACCAAACCGCAGCGCGCGCAGTGCGTGATGATTGGGATGCCTTCGATTCCCCTGCAGAATACAACAAATTTTCACGTGCGTGGTTAACGGAATGTAAACGCGTTTTGAAACCCGATGGCGCAATGTGGACCATCGGTTCATATCATAATATTTTCCAGGTCGGCGCGATTATGCAAGAATTGGGATTTTGGATTTTGAACGATATTGTTTGGGTAAAAACAAATCCTATGCCAAATTTTCGTGGCACTCGTTTTACGAACGCACATGAAACGCTGATTTGGGCAACCCCGCGCAAGACCGGCAAATACACATTTAATTACGAAACAATGAAGAAATTAAATGGCGGCAAACAAATGCGTTCAGATTGGGATATGAATATATGCCTGGGCGAAGAACGGTTAAAGGGCGCGGACGGCAAAAGTTTGCACAACACACAAAAGCCAATGGATTTACTGCGTCGTGTAATTTTGGCATCGACCAAACCGGGCGACATTATTTTGGACCCATTTGTTGGTTCTGGCACAACGGCGGCGGTGGCGCGCGAATTGGGTCGTCAATTCATCGGCATTGAACGCGAAGAATCCTATGTAATGGCGGCACGCGAACGCGTAGCAAATGTTACCCCAATTGATTTATCGGATATCGAAGTTTCAAAACCAAAACGCGACGAAGTCCGCGTGGCATTCCGCGAACTTATCGAAGGCGGATTATTATATGTCGGACAAACGTTGGTAAGTCCGCGTGGCGAACGTGTCATGATTGCATCAGACGGAAATTTGGTTCACAGTATTTATGGTCGCGCATCTATTCACGTTATGGCGGCGCGCATACAACATTGTCTCAGTTTTAATGGCTGGGATTATTGGTCGGCGCAAAAGCGCGACGGCACATTGGTTTCAATTGACGAATTGCGCAAATACGTCCGCAATATCAAGACCGGCATGAAGCAAGCAGCATAGTGGTTAGTGTTAGTGGTTAGTAATATCTAGAATCAGTTCACAATTAAATTTCAAAGTGTCGTCATCCCGTTGTAAAACGGGATCTTGGCATTATTATTGTGAACGAAAAAATCCCGGCCTGCGCCGGGATAATAATCAGATAACACCAATCTTTCTAGAATTCGATTCTGATTCTGGCACGACCGGTTTGTGAAGTGAATCCTTCGCGAATTTCAATGTCATAATTCAACGACAAATCCATTCCGTTCACCTTCATACCCAATCCGCCACCAAATTCCGCACCAAGGCGCGACAAACGATTACCGTCCAAAACATAAGAATCAACACCCGGTAACAAAATCGTCGCACTTTGTTCATCGGACATAATGTCATACTTTACCGCGTAACGCAATTCCGGACGCAAGGTAAGGTTCTTGTTTAATTTGAAC
>CACZUL010000058.1 GCA_902784285.1 uncultured Pseudomonadota bacterium
GGTAACAAAATCGTCGCACTTTGTTCATCGGACATAATGTCATACTTTACCGCGTAACGCAATTCCGGACGCAAGGTAAGGTTCTTGTTTAATTTGAACCCGTATGTCCACTTGGTTTCCAAAATCGCCGTCATATAATCGGAATCGGCCAATTTATTTTTGATGCCCAACGAATTCTTGTATTCATCCGCGGTCAAGTGCATATATCTAACACCAACCGCCGGTGTAATACCACCCGCGAAATCGTAACCAGTCATAACCTGGCCACCATAGGCACGAACATCGTAACTTGCATCAACTGGTGTTCCCAACGCGTCTGCATGTTCGCTGTAATCTGACATAGTATAATTTGCCATCGCGTTCATAAACCAATTTGTTGGTTTATATTGCGCGTATGCAAATATGGTTGAACTGTCGACTTCGGTATTACGGGCAGTTCCACTTATATCAGAATGTGCATACGAATAACCGGCACCCAATGTCAACGCACGATCCAGTGTCATATCTGCACCGGCCGCAACACCACGGGTATAGCCTCGGAACGCATCGTTCTGTTTGGTTTTGTTATAAATACCCTGGGCCCAGATGCCGCCACCGGTTACATTTACATCACCACCGTTACGACCCGTGGTCAAAGCCATCAAACGACCCGATGCCAAATTTGCAACCGTGTTCTGAACAGACATCGCAACAGATTGCACAACAGATTCCGTTTCCGGATGAATCGCCTTGTGCGCCTGCTCTACCGCCGCGGCATCGCCGGCATTCAGGCTGTCCTGCATTGCATTCGCCAAATCGTTCAATTCTTCGGATGAAGAATTCACCAAATTTGTTACACTTGCCGCCGCTTCTTCGGTCAAACCATTTTCCGCCGCAATTTCTTCGGTCGATTTCATCGTTGCAATAATTGTATCGAAATCTTCGTTCCAATTCCAATCAAACAACACCGAAGACACCGTTACATTGATTTGTTCGTTATCAAATTCGTTGCCACCACGAAATACGTTGTATTCACCCGTATCATAAATGGTAAGATTCAATGTTCCATCTCCACCAAATTCATTGGAAACATCAAAGAACGCAAAATCATCCACGCCCTTTAAATCGGCATTTAATATACCATCCAATGTTATACTTGATTGAGTGATAGATGCCGTGCCCAAATTTAATTCCGCGCCACTTGCAATGGTCAATGTTCCGTCACCCGTAATACCACCATCCATTGTTGTTTCGGAACCATCGGCAAATGTGATGCGACCACTATTATAAATATCGTTCGCCACACCACCTGCGGTATTACCATTGAACGTGTTTGTCCCAGTAAATGTTATATTACCGCCATAATTTGCAATAGCACCACCATTTGATTCCGCGCCATTGTTGGTAAATGTCGCACTTTCCAAGTTAACAACACCACCATACGTGAACAAGGCACCGCCTTCGTCCGCAGCAGTATTAGAATCAAATGTCGAACCACCGGCAATGGTCAAATCTTCTTCGTTAAAGACCGCGCCACCGTACACAGCCGTATTACCAGTGAACGATGCGCCTTGTTCAAAAACAATGCTGTTTTGGTTATTAATTGCGCCACCTTGGGTTCCTTTGTTTGCGCTACTTAACGCACTGTTATTTGTAAAGGTTGCCAATTTCTTGAATACAACTTCTGCCGTATAAGAATTTGCAATTGCACCACCATATGCACCATTCCCCGAATTCAAATCGGTCGCAACATTAGAATCAAATGTAACCGTATCATTAAACGTCAATGTACCACTGTTATAAATTGCGCCACCTTCGACATTATAACCGGTCGCGGTATTTCCACGAAACATTGTGTTACCGTTTACAATCATTTCGCCTTGGTTCCAAACGGCACCACCCAATGTCGACTCGTAACCATCAGAATCATCTGGATCAGCAAAGGCCTTGTTATAATAGAAATTCACATTATTTAACGTAACCAAACCGGTAACAAGCGAACTTTCATTTGCAATCGCCCCACCCTGTAATGACATATTACCCTTGGTATCATCATTTGCATCGCCGAATGTAGTGTTTGATATAACCATAGTCACAGCCGGTACATCCAAATAGTCGTCATCACCGGAATTAAATATTGCCCCACCTTGGGATGGCCAGGCAATGTTTGTTGTTTTATTACCAGTAAAAATCGCACCATCAATTGTTGCAGTTCCATAGTTGTAAATGGCACCACCATGGGCAGCAGCCACATTGGAATCAAACAGTCCGCCATTAACCGTCAAATCACCAACATATTCTATTTCTCCGCCACCACTTAACAAAACATAATTGTAAATCGCCCCGCCATCGACATCCGCCGAATTAGATGTAAACGACGAATTGTTGATGGTCATATTCCCTTGGTTTGTAATTCCGCTTTCACTTTCCTGCATCGTGATATTTTCCAAAGTCGCCATATCGGTTGCATTGAAAATCACAGTTGCCCCAGAGTTAACCAGCAAACTTGAATTTGCGATATTTATTGTGTTCGCATTTAATGTTGTTACACCATCCGATACAATGTCTTCCTCATTAGTAAAAAATCGATTTGAAGTATTCAACAAATTTGTATCTTGTTTCACAAAAGTCAATTCTGAACCGTTGGTAATCGAAATAGTATTCGCATTTATCGTTGCGCCATCAATTGTCGCCTTGGTATTTTTAAATGACAAAGAACCAGCGGCATGCGCGTCTTCGGCATCACCATCCAAGTGAGCAAACAGCGCAAGCGTTCCAGCGGTTGGTTGCGGAATGCCGGCGTCAACGACATCTTCTTCGGAGATATTCCACGCAAGTCCCGGGAACAAATCAACCAAATTTACATCGTTCATACCACCCGCACCATCGGAAACCTGGTAATTAAACGCCAGTTCATCTTCATTCGTCAATTCACGCAGAGTCAATGTAACCGGGCCAACATAAGTATCACTATCAGACATATCAAACGAACGGGCAACCATCTTGTATTTTGGAAAAACATTTTGATATCTGTTATTGGTATCAAAATTATTCATACGACGACCGGCAAATGCGGCTTCGCCCACTGCGACATGTTGATTGGTTAAAACGATATCACCCAAAACGAACACATTATTTGTCGTATCAGGCGCCCCTGCAAACGCGGGCATAACCAACAACGCCGGCAATACCGAGATACCCAACAAAACATCGTGAATTTTTTTTGACATAATATTCTCCTTTTATATCTCCCATTTATAGTTAAAAGTGTACTACAAATTACAATGATTGCAACAACAAATTAAACAAAATATGGGACAGATGTCCCGTATTTCTATGACCTATTTATCGCCATAATATAATTTTGCATACTCTGCCATACAATCTACAATCAATCCGACATATTTATATCTTTCCCAATGATGTGCCGTATCACGCAAAGACGGTCTAAAATCTTTAAACCCGGCCTCTTCCCAATCGATAAAATAAACAACATCAAAAGTTTTCGGGTCCAGCATAAAATTTTGCCATATATCGCCATGGAACCAACCATAAAGGAACCCAGGTTTGGCATCAGGTTTCGGCTTTAAATCACGTAATTCTTTTGGATCGGCACGCCCAACCACATACAAAAAATTGGCGATTTGTTTTGCAATTTTTTCGCGATGCCTAAGGACATCCGATGCCTTTAAGTCGACCAAAGTTAACCCACGCACAAAATCATACTTGCGCACAATAATGTCGCCGAACTTTATCAATTCTACGCCCGGTGTTTTAATCGGGGAAATTTTCTGAAACACATCGACTATACGTTTTTCCCGTCCCGATGCTGCAACACTGTCAACCCACAATGGGAATTTAAACACATATTTTTTATTTAATATAATCACATAATTTTTAGACCCGAACCCAACACGAATTTTCATTTTGCATTTTTTCATATTATGACTGCGTGCATAATCGCGCACCCATTTGACATAGCCACGCACCTGAGGATAACGAATTTTTGCCCGAACCTTGTCCCGTAATGCGCGTGTTGGCATTAACATAGCTATCAAATTTGCAATAAAATGTCTTAACAAAACATACCTCCGTAAGAACTGGCTTTTATTATAACAAAGGCTTTGCCGAATATGCAAACATATTTTTG
>CACZUL010000059.1 GCA_902784285.1 uncultured Pseudomonadota bacterium
CGGCTTTGCGACCGCAAAGACGGATGGTGCGAGTGAAGGGAATCGAACCCTCGTCTAAAGCTTGGGAAGCTTTCGTTCTACCATTGTACTACACTCGCATATCTCACAACATTTTATACCCGATTGCGTCGATTGTCCAGGACAAAAACTCGTGCTTTAATATTTATGTTGTTCCATGAAATTTGCTATATCCCACCAACCATTTAAACGTATATGATGTCGTTTTGTATGCAAATCTTTTTTACATGGTCGCTTTTCTTTTTCAGAATCAAGGTCATATTGTAGTTGCATTGCATGTGTTAAATACGCTTCTGTACTGATTTTGCCTAATTTGTTACCTTTAAAATTATTACACCATTTATGCATAGGTTGCATATTTATCACAGAATCGGCTCCGCCATAACATTTTGGATTTTTGTGATCCCATGAAAAATGCCGAATAGATTTTATTTCCTTTTTGCATCCAGCACATATTGGACATTTACCATGTTCAATGGATATGCGATAGCAAGATTTTACATCACCGCGACTTAAACTGCTTGCAGTGTTTATCAAAGCTAATAAAATGTTTCTTACATCGGTACGTTTTGGTAATAACCTGGTATATTTTTGTCCGGTATGTGAAAGTAATATTTTAAACAAAATCTCGGACTCAAATTGGGTAATTTCTGTGCTTTTTGCGATTAAAATTCGTAACACATCGCTAACTTCTAAAACGGTCATATCTATACTCTGTCATTATTTTTTTGTTGGAATTTGTAACAATTGATCTGTAAAGATCAAGTCCGGATTTTGAATACTGTTGCGTTCGGCAATAATGCTGAACAGCACGCCGCGGCGTAGAAAATTGCGGGCAATAATCCACAAACAATCGCCACGACGCACAGTATAAAATGTGTCATTGTCGCCCGTCATTTCCGGCATAACAAAGTTATGATTTACGGTTGCAATCGTTTGTCCATCACCATCGTGCAAACGCACGGTTAGGTTGTATTCTTGTCCCGGCTTTAATTCGCCGGCATCGGCACCAACACCAAAGTGTTTATAATCCGACACGCGCGCAAAACCCAAATATTTATCATCCAAAGAAAGCGATACACGCAGACGTGGCAACGCATCACCAGTTACAATTATGCGACCTGTATCCAGATAATCTATTTTTGAAACAACCAAATCCCCATCTTTTAAAATAGAAGGTGACTGTAAAACGCGACTGCCATCGCGGGTCATCAGTAACGACACAGAATTACGATAATCCGCATCAGATATATACAGAAAAACTTTATCTTCGGATTTCATTTTTGGTTCCGCACCCATCAAAGACAAAGTATAATTTCCCGGCTTTAAACCGTTGGTTGGCGCATAAACAAATTCGCCGTTTTCATCTGTCCTTTCGGTAGCGACAATTTTATTATTTACCAAAATAGAAATATTTTTATTTGGTTGCCACCGCCCGGCGACAACAATTCCGTTTTCCCGGATGCGCACAATATCAAATGTTGGAATATCGGTTGGTTCTGAAATGTTTTTAACCGTGTCATTTGACACGGTTTCAACAGGTACAGGATTCGCGTTCAATGTAATCACACGCTGAGGCGTACCAACGCGAACAAAAATAACCCAAATCGCAACGAACAGAACGATGAACGCACACAGAATAGGGAACCAATATTCGCGCAATACAGATTTATTCTTGTCATTATCATCGCGCGGTGCACGTTCGCGTGTAACAACAATGGTTTCTTTTTCAGATTCTTCTTTGTGTGAAAACACATTTATTGATTTAAGAAATCTGCGTGTAAAATTGCGACGGCGATTCAGCCAACTGTTTTGTTGGGCGATTGCTTCGTCAATCATATTATCGGTGGAACGTTTTGTTTTTCCAATAACCATGGTATTATTGTTTGCCATAATCATTATCTCCTAAGGATAGTTTTACCAATGGACAAAATAGCATAAAAAAGTTTTCTTTGTCAACTTATTTATGATATAATTTGTTGTAACAACGGGGGAGAAATGAAAAAAATAGGCATCATGACAACAGGCGGCGATTGTAGTGGCCTGAACAGCGTAATAAATCGCATCGTTTTAGGGGCGAGAAACCGTGGTTGGCGTACATTTGGTATTATTGATGGAACAGATGGTTTATGCCACATACCGGCAAATGCGATTGAATTAACACCGGAATCCGTACCGATTGAAAATGCGCGCCTTGCGGGCAGTTTTCTGCACAACGGTAATTCAGGCATTATGAATTTTGAAACTGCGGTCAAGATGGGAAAATTGGACCAATTTAACAAGAATCTAAAACGGTCTTTGGCGACACTTAAACTGGATGCGATGATTTTGGTTGGCGGCAACGGCAGTTTTTCACTTGCATACAAGAACAATGATATTTATTCGAATATGTCATTAGTTTGTATTCCAAAAACGATTGACTTTGATATACCGCTTACCGACCGAACAATTGGTTTTGATACGGCGGTAAATGAATTGGTTCGCTATTGCGACCAGGTTTTATTAACAGCGCGCAGCCACCATCGTTGGTTTGTTGTTCAAACAATGGGACGCGAATGTGGACGATTGGCATTGAACGCGGGTGTTGCGATTGGTGCCGATGCGATAATTGTGCCAGAAATAAAGTTTAATGTTAGTGATTTGGTTAGACACATAAAATGTGTAGGGCGTGATTATGGTGTTATCATGGTGTCCGAAGGCATAACTTTGCGTGGTCATTCGGGTCGCCCGGCAGACATGATATCACGTGCGTTGACTGCGGCGGGTATAAACAACCGGACGGCATTTCCGGATTATATTCAACGTTCTGGCGACACAACCGCGGCAGACAGAATTACGGCGGCGAAAATGGTAACATGCGCATTGGAGGCAATTGAAAATCGCGAAACAAATGTTATGACGGCGTTGCGTGGCACGGAATGTGTAACGGTGCCATTATCGGAATTTTATGCGGCGGGTGATATTTCGCGCGACCCGAATATCCCGGGACTATGTACATCAAACGCATATATCGAACCCGATGATCCGTTATTGGATGTGGCATGTGCAATGAATATTTATATTGGTGAAATGAAATAAAATATTTTTATAGATAAAAAATTATCCCGCCACTCGGCGGGATTTGTTTTTATGCTGCGTTTTGACTGATACACAGGCTGTTCGTATCGCCCATTATGTAATAGCAATTACCATAACTATTATACAATGCGCATGTTCCCTGATAGCAGGCGGGCGGATAATTTTCATCATATAACCAGTCGCAATCGCTGTTTGTTGTGCATGACCCATCATAATTGTCTTGGTATGTTCCGGTGCAATATCCCCATGTTCCATTTTCATCGGCATCCACCTGGGCGAACATCGCGTGCCAAACTTTATCGTTCCATTTCACATGCAATCCCCAATCGGCATTTTCCGCAATAGGCAGGTAACATGTTGTTGTTCCGTTGCTAATATTGATTGAATGATCGGTTACACTTTCAGACATCAACGGATAACCTGGGAACCCACCAAATTCGTTCCATGATTCATTATACAGCATTAATTTGCTGGCCCATCCACATCCATCTGCGCATTTATATGGATTCGCGGAACCTTCTTCATACACACAAATTTGTCCGACGTATTCACATGCCACGCGTCCATCCCACCAAGATTCAAATCCGGTTGTGGCGGTGCTATAACCCGCGGGGCAACTGGTTGCGATGCCAGAATTATCAAATTCATCGGTCATCATATCGGTTGCCACGCCGGTAATACCTTCGAACATTTTTGGTGGAACATACCCCGAAAGTTTTGCACACCCACGGAAAGTGTTTTCAAACATATGCGCCGCCGCCGCACCGGTAAATTGCCCGAACAATGACGGCATAGCATTTGCGTTATCCGTGGTCGTTGTATTGGAACGCAGACCCGCACTGCGTATTATTCCGCCACGGGTAAGGCCGCCCATTACCGCCTCACGCAGGGTATTCACTTTCTTGGTTGCGTTTGTGATTTTACCAAGTGTTGAACCGGCCACCGCCCCGCGGATGCAAATTCGGCATCTTGTTGTATATTGGTTCCCGTTGAAACACTGCTGATGTTATGTGTCGCGCCGGGGGTGTATTCCCATTCTGCGTTGCTGCATCCATCAAATGTTCCCTTGTACATACCCGCGGCCGGCGCGCCCGATATTCCACCAAACAAACATGCCGGTATGGTGTCAATTCCGGTGCATCCCGCAAATGTTTCTTCAAACATATATTCGGCGGGTGCGCCACTAATGCCACCGAACAGTGCGGCCGGTATCGCCCCCGTAAGGTTCGCGCACCCCTTGAATGTTTTTGAAAACATATATGCCGCCGGTGCACCTTCGATACCATTAAATGTGCCACTGCTTAGTGTGATATTACCAGATCCGCCACTTTCGCTTGGCGTGTCCACTTCACGGCGCAGAACCGCCCCACGTGACACCATCGCTGTGCGTTTGATATTGGAAGTAGTGGCCAGTCGTCCATTATCATTACCACCGCCACTGGAAACACTGCCCGTTGTTGATG
>CACZUL010000060.1 GCA_902784285.1 uncultured Pseudomonadota bacterium
CTTGGTTTCGAACCTTTTGCAACATTCGTTGCAAATGATTCAACCATTACCCAGAACCAAAAATTAAAACACCCACACGGGTGTTTGAATTTTTGGTTGGGGCAGCTGGATTCGAACCAACACTAGCGGAGTCAGAGTCCGATGTTCTACCATTAAACTATGCCCCAGGACATGCGTGGTATTATAATTTATAATCTTTTATTTGCAAATACTTTTTTGTTTTGTTTTTTTGCCTATTTCGTGATAATATATAAAATGCAAAGAAAGGATGAAATATGAGCATTATTAACATGTTTTTGGGTTCAGCCGTATTTATGTGGTTTGTTGCATTTGTATGTGCCGTGTTCTGTATTCGCTGTTTAATCTATGGGGTTATGGGCGGGACATCAACATTGTTGCGCATACTGTGCACATTATTATTTGCGGCATTGGCCTATTATTGCTGGCAACGCGCAGGCACATTACATGACGCAAACGCAATTGACAGTTTTGTCTATGACAGTTGGACCGAGTTAAAACAAATGTTGGGTTTCCTTAGGACAAAGTTTTAATAAATTCTTTTTATAAACAAAAACCACGCCACGGCGTGTTTTTTTTTGGCATTCATACCTATCAACAAACACTATGGGACAGGAGTAAAATACCCACATATAAATAAAGGATTTGCCATGAAAAAAATTTATCTTGTTGGGTGTTTTGCCACTTTATCTTCCCCTGCTCTGGCCTGTACAGGCATTACTTTACGGGCAAACGACAATTCCGTAATTACCGCGCGCACTGTTGATTGGGCGGGTTCAGAAATGGACAACATGTATGTTATTTCTCCGCGTGGCCACACCGAACAATCACTGTTACCCGACGGCACAAAAGGTGGAATGAAATTCACTGCAAAGTACGGATTTGTCGGTCTTGGGATGCAACAACCAGAATTCGTTGTTGATGGCACAAACGAAACTGGATTAAATGTTGGGCTGTTCTATTTTCCAGATTTTGGTAAATATCAACCGTATGATGCCAAATATCGCGATAAAACACTGGCCGATTTCCAGGTTGTATCTTGGATACTGTCGCAATTTTCCACAATTGAAGAAGTCAAAAACGCAATGGATACTGTACGCGTGGTCAACATAGATCCAACCGCATCCACTGTTCATTGGCGCATTACCGAACCCAGTGGCACCCAGGTTGTAATGGAAATCATAGATGGCATTCCGACTTTCTATAACAGCCCCGTTGGCGTAATCGCAAATTCACCGAACTTTGATTGGCATATGACAAACTTGAATAATTATGTGAACCTGTATCCCGGGCAAGCGGCACCGACACCGTTTGGTCCAATTAAATTGCGCTCATTAAGCAACGGAACGGGGTTACGCGGGTTGCCGGGTGATTTTTCATCTCCGTCGCGTTTTGTTCGTGCGGCATTTTTGAAAACCTATGCGCTTCCTCAAAAAACCGGACGCGACACAGTCATGCAATCTTTTCATATATTGAACAACTTTGATGTTCCATTTGGCACATCTTATAATATCGGCACCGCCAAGTTTGATATGCCTTCGGCAACCCAGTGGACAATTTCAACCGATACCGCCAATCATATTGTTTACTATCACACGATGTATAATCGAACGTTGCGCAAAATCGATATGTCCAAGATAGATTTTGATTCTGTTTCGTTTCAATATCATCCGTTGGACATGAATAAAAGTGAAACGATAATCGATGCAATCGTTGCCCGATAAATCATAATATGTTGCCTTTTGAAAAATTGGGTCTATAATCGACACGGTTTAACAAAGGAGATGTTATGAAAATAAAACCATTTCGTGGCGTTCGCCCACCCAAAGAATTGGCGGCCGAAGTCGCATCCCGTCCGTATGACGTTCTGAATTCGGTCGAGGCCAAGGCCGAAGCTGGCGAAAAATCGCTGTTACATATCATTAAACCAGAAATCGATTTTGATCCAATTGCCGACGAACATTCCCAGGCCGTTTATGACAAAGCAGTTGAAAATTTTAAACTGTGGCAAGAACGTGGTTGGTTGCGCCAAGATGACAAAGAAATGTATTACATCTATGCGCAAACAATGGATGGTCGTACACAATATGGTTTGGTCGCGGCGGCAAATGTTGACGACTATATGACAGGCAAAATTAAAAAACACGAATTAACACGTAAAGACAAAGAAGACGACCGTATGATTCATGTTCGCATCCAGGATGCAAATATCGAACCGGTGTTCTTTGCGTACCCTGATGTTGATGAAATGAATAAAATTGTTGCGGACTTTGTTGCAAACAATGCGCCGGAATATGACTTTGTTGCGGCCGATGGTTTTTGTCATAAATTCTGGGTTATTCGTGATGATAAAATCAATGCGCGTATTACAGAAATCTTTAAAGAAATTCCCGCAATGTATGTCGCAGACGGACACCATCGTACGGCGGCGGCGGCACGTGTCGGTGCAGAAAAACGGGCACAAAATCCGAACCACACCGGTAACGAAGAATACAATTATTTCTTGGCGGTAATTTTCCCGGAAAGCCAATTAAAGGTTATCGACTATAACCGCGTAGTCAAAGATTTAAATGGTTTGACCCCGGAACAATTCTTGGCTGAGTTAGAAAAATCTTTCGAAGTAAAAGAGATGGGTACAGAAATTTACAAGCCAACAAAATTGCATAACTTTGGTATGTATTTGGGCGGCAAATGGTATTCATTAACAGCGCGGCCCGGCACATATAACGACAACGATCCGATTGGTGTTTTGGATGTAACCGTTCTGTCAAACTTGGTATTTGATAAAATATTGAATCTTGGCGATTTACGTACCAGTAAACGCATCGACTTTGTCGGTGGTATCCGCGGCCTGGGCGAATTACAGAAACGCGTAGATTCCGGCGAAATGGTCGCGGCATTTGCGCTGTATCCGGTAACGATGCGTCAAATCATTGACATAGCAGATACCGGGAACATTATGCCACCAAAGACAACGTGGTTTGAACCAAAACTGCGCAGTGGTTTGGTCATCCACAAATTATCATAATTAACCACAAAAAGAGGCGCAATCGCGCCCCTTTTTATATTATTATTTTAATTATTATTTACTTTGTTGTTGCGCCTTTCTAACTATTTTGTCTATATCCGCCTTGGACATTTGTAAATCATATTCACTTAAGATCTTTTGAAAATTATCTATATTCTCATTAACAATCCGAACCTTACGCATAAAATCTTGCCCATGTGATGGGACACGAAATACAACACCTTTAAATGTATGACTTTTATGTGGCCGCAATATGACCCCATTTGCCCGAAATACACGCGTCAAATCATACAAATAACTAATTTTATAATGCTTTGGTATAACATAATAATACCATTTACCATGCGCCATAAAACGATTTTTAAACTTATGACGTTCAATTTCATGCGCCAATGTCGCCGCATATAACACATCATCAACCTTGGGCTCCAATTTCGGGAAAAAACCAGTTTGACCCAAAAGATATTTCATAAATACCATAACTAATTCCTTATATTTTACTGATGAAATTATAGACCAAAATAAAAATATGTCAAGTATTGTTATTTTTCGTTTTCAAACTTTCCAAACAATTTTTTCAAAACCGTGTCTTTTCTGTTATTATAGCGCGCCAAAACTTGTTGAAAATT
>CACZUL010000061.1 GCA_902784285.1 uncultured Pseudomonadota bacterium
CCAACCTCGCTGCATGATGTGTCGTCCGTGCTGTAATACCCCCCATCGCATGACCACGGACAATTGTTTGCCGCCGCGGAACCACTATATGAACTGTTTGACGGTTTAGTATTTGTACATGCCGTGCAAGCCGTTGCACCGGTATCTGCGGTATAGGTTCCAATTTCGCACATAGTGCACGCCATATTACCCGATGATGCTTTATATGTCCCTGCGGCACATGGTTCGCATGAAACCTTGCCATTCCAAGTCGTCCCATTTGTTGAACCTTCGTAGTCTGTGATATACTGTGTCGTTCCAGCCGGACACATTGTCACCAAATTTGTTCCAACGAACGTATTACCCCACATATTTGTGTTTTTCGTAGTATCATTGGTAATCAACCCAGCGAACGTACTTGGCGGTATATAACCCGCCATATTCGTACAACCATTAAATGTGCCATAGAACAAATTCTCTGCAGCAGAGGTTACACCACTAAACAATCCAGCCGGCATCGCGGTCAATCCTGTACATCCGTTAAATGTATCCTTGAACCAGCCAGTTTTATCGGTTCCACTGGCCGCGCCACTAACATCCGCAAATAAATCCGACGGTATTGTGGTCAATGATGTGCAACCCTCAAATGTGTATTCAAACATATTGGGCACCATTCCAGATGTCGTGATATCATCAAATAAATCGGATGGTATTGATGCCAATGACGAACAATTTTTAAATGTGTTGGCGAACATATTGGGTATGCCATTAATAGTCATTCCGCTAAATAGCCCCGCCGGGACAGAGGCTAGTGACGTACAGTTACTAAATGTATCCCTAAACACACCGCCAGTACTGGTACTAGAAAGCCTGCTCCAACTTGATGAACTGGCGATAATATCATCAAACAATCCACTGGGAATTGTGGTCAAAGATGAGCAACCAGTGAATGTTCCCTCAAACATATTGTCAGCCGCGCCACTGGCGCTCATATCATCAAACAACCCACCGGGAATCGCGGTCAGCGAAGCACAGTTAGCAAATGTATATTCAAACATACCAATACCCAAAGAATCGACATCATCAAATAAATCAGATGGAATCGTGGTCAGTCCCGAACCGTCAAATGTATGATAAAACATGTGCCCCTGGGTCCTGGTTATGCCATCAAACAATGTATTGGGGACCGCGGTCAGGTTTGTCGCCCCCTTGAATGTTTCACGGAAAAACGGCAAAGCACTATTATTTGGGGTTGGGAACAACGCGGCCAATGATCCCGAAACAGATGCGATTTTATTCTGGGTTCCGCCGGTTTGCCCGTAAAAACTTATTGCGGTATGCGACCAATTTCCATCATATCCCGTGGCAACACCACCAAATTTAATTGTATATGAACCGGTTGTTGTATATGTGTGGGAATACGTGTTTCCGGTTGAACTGGCACGCGTAATTGTATCAACGGTGCCATCACCCCAATCTACATAGAATTTTCCGGTTGGTTCCCACATGAAAAATTTAAATTCACTTGTGTTGTTTGTGGTTGTGATGGCAAATTTTGCGGTCTCGCAAATACCGTCGGCCAAAAATTCATTCGCGGTACATGCACGACATGTGCCATTATCACTGCCATAGCCCGTGTCACATTGCCATGGACAATTATCGATTATCGCAGAACCTGTATAATGGCTGTTTGCCGGCTTATTGGTGCATGCCGTTTGCGTATTGTCGCCATCAGCGGAATAATATCCTGTTTCAACCGCGGTGCACGATGTATTGTCCGCACTGTAATACCCCGCATCGCACAGCCATACGCACGCGTCGTCAATAACGGACCATTTACTGTTTGCCGGTGGATTATCGGGGCAGGCAACATAACATGATACACGATTACTCCATTCGGTTTCATAGCCAGTGTTATAATCATCCAATCCCGTCGGACAGGATGTGGCGACTTTGGTGCCATAAAACGTTTCGGTCCACATATCAGTGTCTGTCGGTGAATTGTTCGCAATCAGCCCCGCAAAAGTTGTTGGCGGAATATAACCAGACAGATTCGTTGCATTCTTGAATGTCGCCCGAAACAGACCAGATGCCGCGTTGGCAATGTTGCTGAACAAATCATCTGGAATTGCTGTTAATGATTTACAATTACTAAATGTCTCGCGGAACATTTCGGTTGCACCGGTTGTCACGCCCGAAAACAATCCCGTTGGAATCGTATTTAACGCGTTACAACCATAAAATGTCTGATAAAACATGTTCGATGCGTTTACGTTGCCGGTTATCCCAGTGAACAAGCCCGCCGGTATACTGGTCAGGTTGGTTGCCCCTTTGAATGTCTGATAAAAACGCGGGTATTGCCCATTTGATGCACTCTTTTGCGGAAAAATTGCAGATAACGAACCGGTCATTGATGCAATTTTACTGGCCGTAGGTGCAAAACTTATCGCGGGTGTAGTGGCAGCGGTATTATACGATGTTGTTGTCCCGGCAAACTTTACCGTGTGCACACCTGCGGTCGGCCAAGCACATGAATAGGTCTGTTTCGTAGTATTGGTGCGTGTGATGACCGTTCCTGCTGCGTTGTTGTCTCCACTATACGTGGTCTGGGTCAACACACCATCGGTGCCACAATCAACATAGAACGTGCCAATCGCAGATATGTCAAATCGCAGTTCCGTCGTATCTGATGTTGTAGTTACGGTAAATTTGTCCTGAAATTCGCATACACCGTTTTCCATAACATAATTATTATCACACGCATATGGGCACGAATTAGATGTGGCAGACGCGGTATAGTGCGTGTGTATCGGGCCATTTGTACACATAATGCGACTACTGGTAGAACCATAATTGGTCATTGACGCATTGGAATAGTACCCGATACCCACATCCGAACACTTGCCCGCATCGGGTCCAGCGGTAAATACGCCATTGCCGGTCAAAAACGTATCGGTTACTGTATCATACATACCGATTTTGCTATCGCTGTTGCGACGTGCGGCAACAAAATTATGGACCAACACACCATCCTCGTACACTTGCAAGTCATAAATACGCCCTTTGAACGAACGCGCAGCTTGATTATTACCAGCATCAAAAAGGTGAATGGTGGTGGCGGGGTCCACGATTTTACCGGTCTTAAAAGTGTCGGATTTGCTTCGCCCATCGTCATACACTAACGAACGAGTGCTATTTGTTAATTCGTATTCAATTTCATGAACAGTTCCCGCCGTCATCGGATATGCCGGACCTTCTAATCGGCTGCTTGATGACTGGGTCCACAATTTGAAATATGCATTCCAACCAACCGCATAACCGCCGGCGGATGCCTGGTTCCCGATGAAATTAACATTTGAACTGTTTGGTAAATCAGTTGATACACCAACACGTAATACACCGCGAATAGTGGTCGCGGTTTTGCTATGCTCAAATCCGGTGTTGATAAGCTTACCGTTTGGGTTCTCAATATATTCCAATCGGGTATAGGCACTTGAACCCACGGATGCGGGTGTCGCAACAAATGTTCCGGCGGCACAACTTCTTTTACAATCACCCGCACTGGTTTTGATGTCGTTTGGATTGTCCGTGTATCCGGAGGGGCATTCAATACAGCTATCGCTGGAGGCATCATAGTAGGACGCGCCGGTACACGTGCCCTAAAAATGCCTTTCATACTTTCTTATAATTTCTTGTCACCCGCAGAATTCAGGCAAAAATTCCCCTTTTCCCGAAAAAACGGATGATGATTTACCTCCTTTATCTTCTAAGATGCTACTAAAACTCTAGATATCTAGGCAACCCCTTTTACAAAACATTTACTTAAAAAATTTAAAAAAAACACTTGCGCTAATTTGCTAAATTTGCCATTATTCCGATCGAGTGCCAAGATTGTTATTTTTTTGCCATTTATCCAGCAAAATTCTTAAGTTTTTACACGAAGCATTGATGTTGTGTTGATAAATTTTTTGAAACTGATATTCACTGACTTTTAATATGCTGTATCGTAATCCGCCTGCGTCTGGCTACGGCGCGCCCCTTTGCCGACAAAATAAAAAAAACACCCTTTCGGGTGTTTTTTTATTGTGGTTTTCGCCCATCCCGGCCAATACTTTTGACCAATTTTTTTTGCTCTAATTTACGTGTTATTTTACTGAATAAATTTTCTTGTAATTTCTTTTTGGCGACAATAAAAGGATTTTGTTTTATTATTTTAATTCTGTGCCTTGGCAAACCAGCTATGGCGACATCTATACCATGTATTTTGCATTTTTGTCCTTTGATTTGTTTATAAATTGGCCAACTTAATTTTATACTTTTTACATTGGTAAAATCGGCATTATGCAGTTTCAATTCGGCAACATCGCTGAAATCTAAATCACCCGATAGTTTGGCCCAGGACAAATTTACATATCCATCCTTTAAATTGAAAATTGGGTTCAAATTTGCATTTCTTAAATCGGCCCCCGTTAAAGACACAAAACATGGATAATCCGCATCATCAATATCACCCATAAACATCGCATTGGAATTAAACTTTATACTGGTAACACTGGTCAAATCGGCATAACTTAGGCGAACCACCCCTATATCACTAAAATCCCAATCACCCGCCAACACGGCCCCTTTCAGGCTCACAAACTCTTTGTCCGGGAATATTATTTCTGTAACCTGGGTTAAATCAGCGTGCATCAAATTAAATTTTTTGACATTGCTGAAATCCCACTTACCCCCCAATTTGGCATATTCTAAATCTATATTTTCTGAATCCGGAAATTTGATACTAGTGACCCGGGTTAAATCGGCACCTGATAATCTTACCTGTTCGCAATTGCTAAAATCCCAATTGCCCGCCAACACTACACCATACAAATCCACAAATCCAGTATCTGGAAACTTTATGCTGTTAACCCTCGTTAAATCCGCATTTTGTAAATCTATATTATCCATATCCATATTACTGAAATCCAAATCTCCGGATAATTTCGCATAAGACAAATCTATCATATTAGATCGTCGGTTAAATTTTATATCTGTGACATCGGTTAAATCGGCACCACACAGAGTCAATAATTTTACATTGCTGAAATCTAAACCGCCCGATAATTTTGTTCTCGTAAGGTTTACTATATAACCATATGGATTAAATTTTATACTGGATACACCGGTTAAATCTACCCCCCTTAGATTTAAACTATCTACATCACTAAAATCCGGATTGCCCAACAGTTTAATTTTCGTTTCATCAAGTGTTATTGCATCGGCATTCGGATTAAATTTTATATCTGTGACATCGGTTAAGTCGGCCTCACTCAAATCCAATGTTTTAACATTGCTGAAATCTAAACTGCCTGATAACTTTATGGTTTTGTTTAATATGATTGACGCAGCGTTCGGATTAAACTTTATACCTGTGACATTGCACAAATCCAATTTTTTCAAAATAAGGTGTTTGACACCACTGAAATCCAATTCACCCGATAATTTTACACCCCGCATAGAATCAAATTGCACCTTGCGCCATGTCGACATATTTACAAATGTTATCGCTCCATCGGTAACATCCATAAACCGTTCACCATCCAATAATATGGTTTTTGTTGCCCCCTTGGCACCGTTCACCTTTATCTTTTTACCATGGATATATTTATTCAACGCATCACACATTTCGGGGTCAGCGCCCGCAACAGATATTATTTGACTATTATCATGCGACATATTCAAAATAAAACCATCGTAAAACAATAACTGGCTGCCATCGTCTTTAAGTTTTGTAATCGTACTGCCACTGAAATAATAATCGGGCCCAAAATA
>CACZUL010000062.1 GCA_902784285.1 uncultured Pseudomonadota bacterium
CTCGCCGTCACATTTAACGATTTTCAAAAGAACAGAGCTTGTTATAATCACACCAGTGTCTATGGCATCGCATTTTGCAATTTCTTCACGGCCACTTTTAAGCAAATCATACAAGTTCAAAATGTCTTTGCATTGAGATGCGCTCATTGTTGTAGAAGCCGTGGACAACGGATCTTTCATGTAGTCCTTTAAATAGGCAATTCTATTGTTTTCGCGCAGGTCTTTGAACAATTGTTCGCGCATGCTTTTATTATCGCAGTCGAAATCACGGTCCCCGTGGCCCGCCAGTGCGCCGATGCCGGCCCCCAGCAATGTTCCGCCCGGAATCGCCGTTGCCGCAACCGTTTTGGTTTTTGGCATTAACGAGAAATCGAACAAGTTTTTATTGCATGTAAATGTTGAGCCGGCGGCCTGCCATACTTCTGCAGCACGATCATCGCCAATTGCGCCAAATAACCAACTGTTTGTGATAAGTGTGTCTTTGTTGTATGCCGCGACACGCAGTAAGCACTGTGCCCTTTCGGCATCCCAACGCGCATAGTATCCGCGTTGACCGTCAATACCGGTTGTATTAACTTCTACGCCCAACGGTCTGTTTTTAGACAGGGAATCATTCAGCGCGCTGTTGTAGGCGCCGACCTTTTGGGCATATTCAGATGTTACGCGGTCGGAATCTGACACCGCATCAAATGCAACACCATAGGTGTTCCGGTCCAGTAAAAGACAGGTATTTTCTGCCTGGGTCGGGGTCAAACCTGTTTGACGCAGCACGAACGCGTAGTATTCTGGTTGAACCTTGCGGGCATTGAAATCCAACCAAACATCAGCCGAAGATTCGTATACGTATTCGCAATTTCTGCGAACGGTCGATATACAGCGTTCAACCTGGGTCAGGCAAAGCCCCATACCATTCACAATTGAATTGCGTAAATCTTCATTAAACAATGAATTGATACCATTGGGTAACGCACCACCATTTACACAACTTAACACGTCATTCATGCATGCTTCAATCGTATAGTCAGAATTGGCAACCCCACCGTCCGGGCATTCTGGGGTTGGTGTCGGATTAACCGGTGTATCTGGATCCGGTTGTTCTGGATCTGGATCTGGGTCGGGGTTCGGATTCGGATTTGGATTTGGATCCGGGTCTGGGGTCGGAGTCGGTGTTGGGTTTACATTACCCCCGTTATTCATATTACCAACGGCACTTACCGGCAAGACCGGAATAGACGGCATACGTGAAGTAGCCGTGGCACCACGTCCACGATTTGCGGCCGCGCCCCGTGCGGGCGTTACATCTGCAAAACACGCACCCGTTAATGCGACCAACGAAAGGCAAATTACGCCTTTTTCCAATGTTTTCAGCAATTTATGCATGAAAAACCCTCCTTTTTATCTTTCACATTATACCATAAAAAAGGCCCCAAAAAAAGTTTTTTTTAAGATTTTTGTATATTTTTTATATTTTAGTGTGCATTTAGTTGACAGATTGTAAAATATGTCTATAATTACAGTGAAATGAAAGAGTTGTTGAATTCTTTGGGAATAAAAAATCGCGCACTTGCGTGGACGGTTTTCTATGTGTTTTTAATGTGGGTGATTTTATATTTTCTATTCAATTTTAATATGTTTGTGGCGACAGATTGGATTAGGTTAACGCGGGTAGAATTGCATGGGTTTCCGGGATTGGTTTTTGGGGTGATGATTTTAGCAGCGGTGCCGTTATATATTGCTACCACTATTTTAACTGTGCGAAATAAAGAGATGCCGATAAAAGTGCCGTTGCCAAATTGCCTGACCCCGGTGCCGAAAAAGGAAGAAGAGGTCGCACCACCAAAGCCGGTTGTCGTTGAACAAGAGATTTTGCCAGAATTGCGACCGGGGGTGCCACTTGAAATGCGTGAAAGTGTTATGCGGGCGCAGAAAAATTATGGGGCACGCCAAATGTCTGTATTTAATAAACCCATGGCTATGCGGGCGATTGATGTTCCAAATGCATCCCATGGGCCGGAAGTGGTAACCGTTCCAACAGGTGGCGAAGTTGTGGAAAATAATCCGTTACCGGTGCCAACTGATTTTGACATAGGGGCCGAAGAAGAAAAAGATTATGGCGTCCCAGTGTTTTCAGATATAAATTTTGATGGGGAAGATTCAGAAAGTGAACAAGGCGCATCAGCGACCGATGATTTGTACGAATTTTTAACAGGGGCAGGTTACACCGTAAACAAAACAGACGATGATTTAATCATGGTGAATAATTTTGTTATTGCCACCCATGACGATGAAGATTTCTGGGTCGCCGATGATGTGGATTGGTTTGCCGCCGGAAAACAAAAGCCTTCACCAATTGTGGCATTGAATAATGCGTGTGCGGCAAATGCCGATTTGCACCCTGTTTTGTATTTTGGAAAATACAATATTATGGACTTTGACGAAATGGCCGAAAAGTGGCGCGCAGATGGCATAGATGTTATAACCAATCGCGATGATTTGTTAAAGAAAATTTCCGAATAATTTTTAACGCGCGCGTTGCATGGTTAACATAAACGCATTTTGTTTGTTATGCGATTTTGTTTCACCCCAGCCACAATCACGTGCCGCTGCATCGATAGATTCAGATATTGGCGTTTGAACCCATGATATATACAGCATGATTTCGCCACCATTTTTTACAAATGGCCTAAGGTTGTTTAAAACACCGGTTATTTTTTTCCGATTATGAAAATATTCGAATATATTGGACAGATAAATAATGTCATATTGTTTTCCGGTATTTAGTTGGCTGTGTAATTCAGTCAAATCGGACCAAATAAAATTCATTGGTTTTTTGATAATTTGTTTTGCAGTGTCATATTCCGATTCGTTTGGCATATATTCGGGATAAAGGTTATAACCTTGATTAAAAATCCGGCATCCGCGCATTTGTTTGGCGGCCAATATACTGGGCTTTGGGCATACGGTTTCAATTTTATCGTAACCATTAACATCGCATATAAAATTATTTTTATCCAAATCGTTCACAAAAGAACAATATTGTTCGCGGTCCATTGTTTGAATAGCCGATGTTTTCATATCCATAATAACATGGGCAAAATACAGAAATTGCGAACGCAATAGGTTGATCCCCACTTCCTGTTACGGTTAAGACGGATTTACCCGCCGGGTTTAATTCATGCATTGCAAAACGCCAATCTTCGTTTGTTGTTGGGTATGCGGGTGAATATTGCCCAAAATTTGTTATGTTTATATCCGCATCGGAAATTTTTATGCCGTGGTGTGCACGTGCGATTTTTTGCCATGCCGGAATATATCGACCGGTGCGTGGATTATAATTTTCGCGTGCAAAGTGTGGATAGAAATGCATATCTTGGCCCCCTTATACTTTTTTGCGCCAAGGGCGAATTATATGGATTTATTTCTGTTTGTCAAATGGGATTTATACGCTATTATTCGCGCGCTTTTTTGATTTTATACGGCTAATTTCTTTAATAAAATAGATTATAATAGCCCCTAGCGGTTGTATTTTTTAGTGGTATATTCACAATGATACGAAATTTCATTTACTTCTGCTTTTCAGCATTTATGATCTCGTTTATGTCTGTATCGCTTTATGTTCCATATACTTCTTTGCCAATCAATTCAATACATTTGGCTTGTGTTTTTTGTTTACATTTATCGTGTACTACGCAAGAGTTTGAAACATTAATAGCATGAGTCTTTCTTGACACAGACCATTGCACAATTAGTTATCCAACATTTTAAAGCGTATAGAACAACCATAATAATATCCCTTATTTTTTTCTTTTATATCGTGTGCCCAAGCTTCGTCGACTTTAGTGCCCGATACTCCGTGTACGTCCTTGCCGATCAATGTTTTGCATTTTTCTTGTATTTTTTGGTAACATATATTGTCCAATATACAATCATTTGTAATGTATTCGTCATATAGGGTCCTGGCTTTCTCTGGAAACCATGTCACAATATTGTCGCTTGGGTTAAAACCGTTACAGAATTTTTTGCATTTATCATTCGCTTTTTTTTGGGTATCTTTTTGACTTTTTTCTTCTTCTTGTTTCTCTTTTTTAGGTTTTTCTGCTTCCTGTTTTTGTTTTGTATCTTTGATATCAACTTGTGATGATTTTGCAAAATGTCTATTGCAGTAATAGTGTCCATTATCGTCCACTTTAAGAGTAGCGGTGTCCACAAGCCAATCCAGGCTACAGCTGGCACCGTTACACTGGGGGGTACCTTTTAATTTTTCTGTGCAAAGCGCTGATAATTCTGATTGGCAACCCAATAAACATTCTTTAGTATGTTTGTGCATTGCGAGTACATCATTTTCTGACATACCAAAAGCATATTCGCCACCAAAGCCGGTTGCTTCTGTTGGTGTGCGATCCGAATTTATATGCTCTTTGGCACCCTGGCAGATTCGTTGACAGTCCGAATTCAAGTGCACCGGACAATCAAGTTTAATAGGTTCAGTTTGGGTCCTTAATTGTTTTATTGTCATTTGTTTGGAATCTCCACAATAAGGATCACCACGGATTATGCATTCGGTATCTTCCGATAATCCATTCGGTAGTGTTAATGTCGCTAGACCCTTAGAATTCGATCTGGCAAATAATGCCTCAAGATATTCATCCCATTCTTCTCCAGCAACACAACCTATCTGTCCCCCTTCAATAGGATTATTTTGCATATCTGTGATAGTGATGTTTATTGGGGCTGATAACCCTTTGTTTTGTTCGTCTTGGTTTTCGTTCCCGTCACTATTTGGATTGTTCCCATTATTATTGTTGTTGCCGTCATCGCCGGGTTTAATCGGATTGCCATCTTTATCCACACAATCTTTGCCATTCCATTTGTATCCCGTATGTGATTCACATTCTTCTTTGACTGCTTTTTCGGTGCGCTGGGTCTTGATTGCGCGGTCAATTGCCCCCGATGCTATCAACCCGGCCGCCGTTCCAACA
>CACZUL010000063.1:0-3004 GCA_902784285.1 uncultured Pseudomonadota bacterium
GCGGCATACCGAACGTGTTCGGCCAGTATATCATAATCGCCGTTTGATTCATTTATTGCCGCGTACAACTCGTCCGCTGCGGTTTTTATCAAATCGTGTGTGCGGGCATTTATCATCAGAACTGATTCGCCGTTACCCGCGATTTTATTTATGCGTTCCGAGATTATTTTCATCAATTCAGGAATACCATCACCCGTTTTTGCGGAAACATAAATTGCGTCTTGTATTTTTTGCGAATCGGTTGTATCTGATTTATTTACAACCAATACTTCGCCCCGGGCAACCGGTATCACCGGGTCATCTGGATTGATAATGTGCAGAATCAGATCAGCATTTTCTATCTCTTTGGTTGTGCGTTCTATACCGATTCGTTCAACCGTATCATCTGTATCACGCAGTCCCGCCGTATCCGATAAATTTACCAAGTACCCATCAATATCCATATTTACGGATACAACATCGCGCGTGGTTCCGGGTATGTCAGATACAATCGCACGGGATGCCCCAACGATTCGATTAAACAGCGAAGATTTACCAACATTTGTTTCGCCCACAAGAACTATATTTATTCCATTTGTAATTGCGCGGGCGGTTTTGTATTTCTCCAATGCGCCGGAAATCGCCGTATAGAGAGTTTTTATACGTTTCATAATGGTGTCTGAAATATTGGCCGGTAAATCATCGGGGGCATAATCCAACATTGCCGCGGCAAATGCAGAAATTTCCAACATCTGGGCACGCCAATCGGCGTAAATTTCCCCATCGCCTCCCATCATAGATTTTAATGCTGCGATGCGTTGTTTGTCTGTTTCCGCATCCAGCAATGCGGCCAGGCCGTCAACATCGGACAAATCCATTTTGCCGTTATAGAACGCGCGTCGTGAAAATTCCCCAGGCGTGGCGATTCGCATATTGTTAGCCCGCAAAAAATCAAAGATTTTATTTATAACCGCCGGTGCGCCGTGTGAATGTATCTCAATTACGTCCGTGCCGGTAAAACTGTGCGGTGCGGCAAAGTATATAATCACGCACTGATCGATTATTTCGCCACCGTCATCCGTCAGGTTTGTGAAATATGCGTGCCGGTGCGCCAAGTGAGTGCGCCCTGTAATTTTTTTTGCAAATGTTTCTAAATCATTTCCGGATATTCGAATCACTGCAACGCCGGATTTTCCATGTCCACTGGACAGTGCAAAAATTGTATCGTTATTGTTCATTATTTATTTCCACTTATTTCTTTTAATGCCATCGGAACCAGTTTTGCAACATCCGCAGTTGGATTTCGTGATACCAATTTTTGGGCCATATCAACAATATCCATGCGGCGGTACCCCAATGATTCCAACGCAGACAGTAAATCAGGTAATGCACCACCATCACTTGATAAATCCATTGTAAAAGATGCGCCGCCAACCTTGCTTTTCAATTCAACAATGATTTTTTCGGCGACTTTTTTACCGACACCCGGTGCGGTCGCAATCGTTTTTGCATCGCCTGTTGCAATCGCGGTCATCAGTGTATCGGGCTTTATTGTGCCCATTATTGCCATGGCAACGCGCGGTCCGACCCCCGACACACCCGTCAACATATTGAATAAATTCTGGGCGGAAAGTGTCGAAAACCCGAACAAACGAATCGAATCTTCGCGGACAATTGTTTCAATCCACAGGGTGATATTAGTTCCCAATGTCAATGTTTCCGGGGTGTACACCTTGTATCCGACGGGGCCGGCCATTAAAATTATGTGGTCATTTCCAATATAATCAACAATGCCTTGCAATTTTCCAATCATTTGCTATCCTTTTGCGGTAATTTTAATCTAATTAAATCAAAAGGTCAAATTATGAGCGGACATAGCAAATGGCATAACATCCAGCACAAGAAAGGTCTGGCGGATGCGGCGCGCAGTGGTTTGTTCACAAAACTGGCGCGTGAAATTACAATGGCGGCAAAGTTGGGCGATAAAAATCCTGACAATAACCCGCGTTTGCGTTTGGCAATTTTACAGGCGCGCAAGAATTCTATGCCGAACGATAATATTAAACGCGCGATAGATAAAGCATCGGGTTCCAATACCGAAAACTATGTTGCCGTGCGTTACGAAGGATATGGCCCGGGTGCCGTTCCTGTTATTGTCGAAGCATTAACCGATAACCCGCGTAGGACCGTGCCCGAAGTTCGTAATATCTTTGCCAAAAACGGTGGCAATATGGGTGAAGAGGGCAGTGTTGTATTTATGTTCACGCGTGCCGGGCAGATTTTCTATCCGTCCAGTATCGGTAAAACCGAAGATGAAATGATGGAAATTGTTATGGATGCCGAGGCGGAAAATTTAGAGACAACCGAAGAAGGGTTCATCATCACGACCAAGCCGGATGATTTTATGAATGTTCAAAAGAAAATTGCCGATGTGTTGGGCGAACCGGAAAATGCAGAATTGACATGGGTTCCAAATATGCCGATGGATTTGGATGATGAGGCATACGCAAAATTGGAAAAATTGGTGGATGCGTTGGATGCCAATGACGACGTGCAAAAGGTATTTACCGCCGCGGCATAAAGTAGTTAGTGGATAGTGTTAGTGGTTAGTGCGGGCGCGTTCGCGCCCCTTTTTTTATTTTATAAACTTTTCAAATCTTGTGGTGTTGGCGTGGGCCAGGGCGATTGCGATGGCATCACTTTCGTCCGGTGTTTTTGGGGTGGCCGCGGGCAATAATATTCGCACCATTTTATCAACTGCGGTTTTGTCGGCATGGCCTGCACCTGTTAGAATCTTTTTAACCCGATTTGGTTCGTATTCATATATTGGAATATTTTTGACCGATATCGCAACCATTGCCGCCGCGCGCGCGTGACCCAGAATAAGTGTTGTTGTTGGATTTTTGTTTACGAACGTTATTTCCATACTGGCTTCATCGGGTTTGAACGTATCGCAAAGTTTCGTAACTTCGTTAAATATTATTGCCAATCGTTCAGGAAGTTGCCCAGTCTTTTTTGGTAAAAT
>CACZUL010000063.1:3016-4158 GCA_902784285.1 uncultured Pseudomonadota bacterium
TTGCCGTTTGTTTCAATTACTGCCCATCCTGTATGTAAAAGCCCAGGGTCAATACCCAATATTCGTGTCATTGTTATTTCCTGAAACTGATTTTACCGACACAATCCGTGCCAAAGTATTTATTTATTTTCTTTTTTATATCGTCTGTCATATATGACAATTGTAACGTATACGCCGGATTCCGTGGCCGCAGGACAATATTGTATTCGTCGGTACGGGTCTTTTTTACCGCGCAAATATCCGCCATATTTGAAATTTCGGGTCCGATTATTTCCGGCCAACGCGCAACCAAATCGGAATCGGATGCGCGAACACCGAATATTTTGAACAGACCGCCCAATGCGCCCGCAATACTTTGTGGACGTCCGATATGTTTGGAAAAATCTTTACTTTTTGGGTTTGACATAACTGTATTCTTTCGGCATTAAAATATACATTTCGCCCTGGGCGTGTTGACCGTGGGCATACTGATACGCTTCATCGCCTTTGCCAAAGAATATATCGGCACGGACAAAACCACGAATTGCGCTGCCGGTGTCTTGGGCAATCATAAGTCGTCTAAATTTTTGTCCATTAGACAGGTTTGTATCGATGTATACGGGCAATCCCAATGTATACAGCGAATCATCCATGGCAACACTGCGTATTTTTGAAAGTGGTGTTCCAAGTTTGCCAATCACATCTGGAGGCACCGATTCATAGAAATAAACATACCGTGGGTTATTGTAAATAACTTCTTTCGCGAGTTTTGGATTTTTCTTTAGATGTGTCCAAACTTTACCGCGGCAAAGTTTAATTTAACCAGTGTTCCATCGGCCAGTTTTAGCATACCACTGCCTTGAATCTGAATATTTTGGACATCGACAATGTTTGCCCAATACAGGACGCGACCAATTTTGTTTTCAACAATTTGCTTTTTGGGAACGCCTTTGTATGCACGGCCATCGGTTGGAATACCCATCAGTGGTTCGTTGCATTCCGCCGTTTTTGTGCGGCAACCTGGAATTACCGGCGAATAGTATCCGGTATATGTGCCTTTGGTGGTGCCGTTATCGTTATAAATTTTGTACGGTTGGAAATTTGATTCAAACCATGCGCGCACGGTCGCGGTGTCGGCACTGGCACTGGGCAACATATTGCAT
>CACZUL010000064.1 GCA_902784285.1 uncultured Pseudomonadota bacterium
GAATGTTACGAGGTTCAAGAAGTCAAAGCACAATTATAGTGGTTACTTATTCAAAATTAAAACGGGTGCTGTCTTGCACCCGTTTTTATACTAATCAAACGGATTGTCTGATTTTTTATATTCAATGGTGATGGGCAAATGTTCCCATTTTAATGCGTTTGCCAAACCGCGACGCAAATATCGGGTATAAGATTCCGGTATATCGGATGCGCCACCAACATTTATTGTAATACGCATTGGATGATGTCCGGTTTGGGCGGCAAATTTTATTTTCATTGGCCGTTTAAGGCGCGACATAGGTGGTTGACGCGATGCAACCAATTCACCAACGATTTTGTTAATCAAACTTGTTGGGGCGGTTGCGTTGGAAATATCGCACTGTTCATAAATTCGTTTGAACATATTTTGAACACCAGTGCCGGTGGTGGCACTGATGAAAAGAATTTGTAAAATGGTGTTTTAATTTCAACAGTTTTTCATCGCGTTCTGATGGGTCAACCAAATCCCACTTGTTCAACGCGACACATAAAATTTTTCCTGCGTCATAGACGCGTGCGGCGATACCTAATGCCTGGTTTTCAATGTCGCGTGTGGCATCTACAACCAAAATTACTGCATCGGCTTTTTCAATAGCATCCAAAGATTTTAATGCCGACAAAGTTTCTACATCATCGCGCACATTTGATTTACGGCGCAGACCCGCCGTATCCATTAACAAAATATCACGTCCATAGAATTTAACAGGAATTTTCACTGTATCGCGTGTAACACCGGGTTCATCTTTTACAATTTGACGGTTTTCACCCAACACACGATTCACCAGTGTTGATTTGCCAACATTTGGTTGTCCCAAAACCGCGATATGCGTGCGACGTTCGGGTTCAGTAATATTTGTTTTAACCGGAACATTTTTTTCGATAAATTCATATATTGCATCAAAACCATTTTTATGTTCCGCGGAAATCAAGACCGGTTCGCCAAATCCCAATTTATAGAATTCATGAACATCGCCCAATCGCCGGCCCGATTCAGATTTGTTCACCAATAATAATACCGGTGCACGTGTCGTGCGGCGCACTGTGCGGGCCCAATCCATATCTTCGGGCAGTAATCCTGCGCGACCATCTACCACGAACAGAACCGCATCGGATGCCGCGATTGCTTCAATTGCCATACTGGTTGAATCGGCGGCAATTCCATGTTTTTCACGTTCCAAACCCGCAGTGTCGCATACAATGCAATCAGGCCGCGTGGCCAAACCACCGCGAATTGTGTCGCGTGTAACACCCGGGCGGTCATGTACCAATGCATCCCGCGTCCCCGTAAGGGCATTAAACAAAGTCGATTTGCCGGTATTCGGTCGTCCGGCGATAGTTATTTGTGCCATGTGTTTTTCCGTTGATTTTTTTTTATTATAAAGCAAAAATATAAATAATCAAATAAAGGGATACGCCATGATGAAAAAAATAAAAAAATGGTACAGGTCTGTCAAAGATATTGTTGTAAATCCGCGTCGCTATTTTTCCAAGATTGTTGCAGATGGCGATATTGAAGAATCTATGTTAAAGGCATTTATCTATGGTTTGCTGGGCGGAATTTTGGTGTTGGCAATTCGTTTAATTGGCGGTGCAACAATAACAATCAGTTCGGTTTTTACCGCAATAGTCATTGTTCCGGTAATTGCGGTTGGGTTACTGTTTGTCGGTGGTGGGCTTATGATGTTGGTGTCAGAAATCACGGGTGGCGAACGTGATTGGGAAATTGCGATTAAGGGCTTGGCATCGATATTCTTTATATATCCGGTGATATTGGTTTTAAACGCATTAGCATTTAATTGTACATCTATGTGGATAATCAGCATCATTGGCGATGCATATATATTATTCTTGTTTTATAATATTGCGTTGTATTGTATGCGCGGTCGTCGTGCGGCTGTTATTGTGATAATTGGTATATTTGCGTTGTTTATGTTAACGGTTTATTTAACAAATTATCATATCGGATGGTTCTTGTTAAAGAACACCGGTGCCGCGTTGTCATGTTTGTTGTAAAGAGCATTACAAGAATTAAAAAATCTCGCAATTTTGCGAGATTTTTATTTTAACAATTCTCCGGTTTCAGCATTGAATTTTTCGCCACCCACGGTTATAACACGGTTTTCATATTTTGGTGTGCGAGACTTTTTTACCGGTGTGCGCCAATATATTGCGCCATCGCGTAAACGCACCGCGTTTAATTTCTTTTCAGTATCAACAACATAGGCAACCGTGTCGGTAATTATAAATGGTTTTTCAACACCGATATTTGTACACCACGCCGCGTTGCCGGTTGCATCCGATATTTTACAGAAAGCATAACCCAATCCGCCAACATAGACATATTTTCCATGAATCTGAATTGGGGCAACGATGTCCAACACCGAAGCACCACCTGTCATATTACTGGGGCGGTATACATCGGCAATCCAAACAATTGCACGTGTTTGTGAATTTATTTTTACCAATTCGCCGGTGGACAGGCCCGCATAAACATATTTACCGTTGCAAACCGGCGTACGCGTGCCGGCAACCGAATTGCCGGTTGCGAAGCCCGAAAATATTTTCCGTTCCCCATTCCAAATTGTATTGTCGGATTTTTGCGTATATTGGCAATCCACGGGTTCAATTGTTGCGATGTTTTCTGGCGCGTCTGGAACATTTTCGTTAAGAATATTTAAAGTTTTCGTATTAAATATGTCATCGCGAACACCCGGCAAAATGGGGTCGTGTTTATCACACGCCACCAATGCCAATGTTCCCATGATAAAGATTGCCAATTTGTTACGCATATTTTTTTTACCTTAACATTTCTGCATCTGCGCGAATAACCGCCGGTGCATCTTTGTCGTTTAATATTTTATCCAACCATTTGTTTGCCACCACGCGGTCATTTGCCGCGATATATTTTTGGGCAATGGTTAAACATGCGGTGTAATAGAACGGGGAGCTTTTTGTGTCCATCGGTGCCAAGAATTTTTCGACCGCCGCCGCATCCATTTCATCGCCACGAATTCCAATTATATGTAAACGGGCCAAATCACGAAATTCACGTGTGTTTCCATTTTTAACCAATTCATCCAATTTGGCGACATCTTTGTCCAAAATGTATGCCTGGAACATGGCCAGGTCTGCGGTTGCGCCACCCGTATTTTTTGCAATTCCGACCAAGGC
>CACZUL010000065.1 GCA_902784285.1 uncultured Pseudomonadota bacterium
ATACCTTCCAAATTAAACTGACCCAACAATTTGTTGTCTGCGGCCATATCGCGTTCGCCTTGGAACACGCGAATTGTTACGGCCGATTGGTTATCCTCGGCGGTTGAAAACACCTGGGATTTCTTGGTTGGAATTGTAGTATTACGGTCAATAAGACGCGTGAACACGCCACCCAATGTTTCAATACCCAATGACAACGGTGTAACATCCAAAAGCAATACATCTTTAACATCGCCCTTTAACACACCACCTTGAATAGCAGCACCCATTGCGACCACTTCGTCCGGATTCACGCCCTTGTGCGGTTCGCGTCCAAAGAATTCTTTAACAGTTTCTACAACCTTGGGCATACGGGTTTGACCACCAACCAAGATAACTTCATTGATTTGCGATTTTTCGATACCCGCATCTTTTAATGCCTTTTTGCAAGGTTCAATGGTGCGTTCAATTAAATCAGCAACCAAAGATTCCAATTTTGCACGCGTCAAAGTTGTGTTGAAATGTTTCGGACCAGACGCATCCGCGGTAAGGAAGGGCAGGTTAATATCTGTTGATGTCTTGGACGACAATTCAATCTTTGCCTTTTCCGCGGCCTCTTTCAGACGTTGTAATGCCAATTTATCGTTCGACAAATCGATGCCAGTCTGAGATTTGAATTCTTCAATCAGATATTTCAAAACGCGCGCATCAAAGTCCGAACCACCCAGTGCTGTATCGCCATTGGTAGATTTTACTTCGAACACACCGTCCACAATTTCCAACACGGACACATCGAATGTTCCACCCCCAAGGTCATAAACAACGATAGTGCCGTCTTTGTTTTTATCCAAACCATATGCCAACGCGGCGGCGGTTGGTTCGTTAACGATACGCAACACGTTCAACCCCGCAATACGACCGGCATCTTTGGTCGCCTGGCGTTGGGAATCGTTAAAGTATGCCGGAACAGTAATAACTGCATCGCTTACCGTTTCGCCAAGGTAACTTTCTGCATCCTTTTTCAATTTTGCCAAAATCATCGCAGAAATCTGGGATGGGGCATATTTTTTGCCATCTATTTCAACCCAAGCATCGCCATTATCGCCGGCAACAATTTTATATGGAACACGGCCCATAATTTCTTTGACCGCCGGGCTGTCAAAACGCAGACCCATAAGACGTTTAATTTCATAAATCGTATTTTCAGGATTTGTAACGGCCTGGTTCTTGGCGGTAATACCGACCAATTGTTCGCCGTTCGATGTAATCGCCACAACAGATGGTGTTGTACGACCACCTTCGGCGTTTTCAATGATTTTTGGATCCGAACCATCCATAAATGCCATTGCAGAATTGGTGGTTCCCAAATCGATACCTAATACTTTTGCCATAATGTTCACTCCTATTTGAATCTTTCTTGGTATGACACAAATATAGTGAGCCATAACCCCATTTCAAGCCCATAGGAATAAAAATAAGTGGTTAATATCAGTGGGTAGCGGTTAGTGACAAAAAACGCGGGGCATTTGCCCCGCGCACTAACCACTAACCAATTACTACTATTTCTTGGCCGGTGCCGCAGCAGCAGGTGCCGCCGCCGGTTTTTTCGCATCGGCTTCTTCTGGCATTTTACCGCCAATTGTGGCAAATGCCAATTCCGCCTGGTGCAGACCCAAAGACACACCGTCCGGCAATTTCAAATCGGAACCGTGAACCGTGTCGCCAATGGTCAAATCGGCCAAATCCAAAACGATTTTTTCCGGTAATTTATCAACCAACGCAACAACCGAAACTTTACGAACCGCAAAGTTCAAAACACCGCCCAATTTCAAACCTTTGGAAATGTCGGCGTTAACAATTTCGACCGGAACAGACACACAAACCGGCTTTTTCACATCGATGCGTTTAAAATCAACATGAACGATTTTGTCAGATACCGGATGATATTGAATATCCATCAACATTGCGTCTTCTTTACCGTTTTTGGTTGTAATATTAAACAATTTTGTTCGTAATGCCGGAATCTGAACAATAGGCGCAAAATCGCGACCGGAAATTTCAATTGCGACCGGGTCTTTCTTTTCACCATAGATAACGGCGGGGATATTTTTGTTATTACGAATAGCACGTGCGGCCCCCTTGCCAGCAACATTGCGAATTTCTGCTTTTAATTCAATTGCCATTTTTTATCCTTTTTATTTGCAATTTTTAACTCTACACAACCTCCAAGGGTGTTGTGCGCGGCATATTATGTAATAAAATAAAAGAAAAATCAAGTTATTTATCACCAATCCGGCGCAAAATTACGAAACGCGCACGACCGTATGTTTTGTCGCGCAAAACTTCCCATTTTGTTTCATCCGGCGTATATGACACTGTTTTTTCAATTTCTTGAACCACAATCGTGCCAGGACGAGCAGATTCCGCCAGTTTTTTGACAAACCGCACACCCAAATCCGCATTTTCGTATGGCGGGTCAACAAAGATTATATTGGATTCTGTGCCATATTTCTTGATTGCGGCAACCGCATCCATATTTACGACGGTTGCCCTTGCGCCAAAAGTTGCAACATTTTTTCGCACCGCCCCAAGCGATTCATCCGCCGTATCCGTAAAAATCGCCGTTGAATTTGGATAACGGGACAATACCTCTATGCCCAATGCCCCAGATCCGGCAAACGCATCCCAAACGGACAATTTTTCCGTGCCAATTTGCGATGCTAACATATTAAATACCGCCCCGCGTGCCAGATTTTGTGTTGGACGCGCGCCAGCGGGCAATATCAATTTGCGCCCGCGATATGTCCCAGAAATAATTTGCAATTTAGAATCCATGTGGTAAATTCTACAATCATGAACATAATGAAGCAAGTTTTAAATTTAGCGGCACGCGCAGGCGCGGCGGGCGATGT
>CACZUL010000066.1 GCA_902784285.1 uncultured Pseudomonadota bacterium
AAAAGTTCGAAAATGACAATTTTTTGACATTTTCTAAAACCAAACTTTCGAATTCGGTGAAAGTATTAGAAACCAAAAGAAAACCCGCCTTTATCGGTGGGTTTGTCTATCTTGGTTGTGCTGTCTGTGCAATTCGCGAGCCGAATTGATAGAGATTGGGCAAGAAATTGAGAATACAAAAGATATATCGTGTTTAGGCGGAAATAATTGAACATACCTACATCAGGGTATATAAGTCCCATAAAACACACATAAACAAGCCAAATTCAAGCCGTAAGCAACGAAAAACACAAAGGATAAACAAAAATCACATGGTCTACTTGTCAACACCTAAACATTCTTTCCAATCTTCTGGCATTTTGTCAAATTCTTGTTGTGTGAATAAAAATCTTGCCGCGGCTTCACGCTCATTTATGTAAAATGTTTTTCCGCCATCGAAAGATATTTGTTCATTCGTATTGTCATCGTTTATTAAATATATTATAGTTTCGATTTTATTATTTCTTTCTATAAAAATTTTATTTATTTGACTTTGTACTTGACCATCGCATCCTGATACAAAGACACCCATCTTAGGGGCGGCTTCTTCAATAAGGAATTGCCCGTCTTTATGTTCTAAAGATATTATGTCCTTAGCATTCGGTGCAAATCTATCTAGTAATACATTACCGCATGAATCTGTCAAAAACGATATTCCGTCACCCTGAACAATATAATAATCCTTGATGTGGCGAATCACTTTCGGGTTATGATACCTTGTATTAAATATATCATGTATGAAATCTTCATCACAATTGTTCGCCGAAAGTTTTTGCATAACATTAAGTGATGGTTTAATCGAAGCAAAGACAGTATCATCACGAGAGAGATAGCCCCCCCGAGACAAAATGCCAATCATTTCATCATCATTTATAAACAACCCACCACCGCTGTTGCCAGCAGAACTGACACACAAAGCATGCGTAGCGGTTCCCGATTTATCGATATTACTGCAATGTGACATTTTCAATTTGTCACCATCATTGTATATGTAGCCAATTCCTGGAATGTCTGATTCTAGCAATTTTAAAGCGGAATCAGCATTAAATCCATTGTTGCTATAAAGATATGCACGAATCTTTGGTATTTCATCATCCGACAAAATACGCAAAGCCCCAAATCCATACAAAGCCCCAAAATCAGAAGTGATATTTTCAGTTAGTGTATATTCGGATTCTACTTCTGTCGGCAAAGATAAAATGGCCCAATCTGTTACAGGATTTTTAGAATCTCCTTTGCTTAACAATTCAACTTTTACCACTTCTCCATCATTTCTCTCAATCGTGAAATGATAACGGCCTTCTACACAATGAGCGGCTGTAATAACATATCTACCTATTTCTGTTCCTGTGCATAAAAACGATTCCCATTCAAGAGTTTGATAATTTAAATCCTTGGAAATGAATTTAACTATATTCGGATAGTCTTTCCAATCAATGTATTCCCTATCATCTATAGCCGCAACACCGACAGAAAATGAAGACAAAAACACATATAAGGCACAGATTATTTTTTTCATTTTAATACCTCCGTGCATTTTGTGGCAACTTCGGCGACTTTTTTAATTGCCGATATCTGCGTCGCGTTGAATACCGTCGCAACCCCAGATGCCACCGTTGACGCACCCGCCAAAACATTTGCTACACTATTCATACTTTTTTCATGATTCCAATCGGCATCCGTTTTGTTTTCTGGTTCAACATTATCTTTACGCACAGATTCACTATTTGTAACCGCACTGGTAATTGTTCCGCTAAGTCCAGTTGTTGCACCAACAATACTTGATACCATTGCACCTTTGGCACGGGTATTTATCTTTGATATATCAACGGTTTCGAAACCTTCACATGCCGAAATAATCGCGTTTGCTTCACCAACATCCACCCCATCAATTCTTGCACGACCACGCGCACGACGAAGTTCGGATATCGCGACTTTACAATTATCAATTTGATTTTGCAGGTCACCATCGGTCGTATTTTTACCGGCAATAATCGCACCGGCTATATTTGTGGCGGTATTACCGGCCAATAATCCTGTGCGCCAATTACCTAGATTTTTAGATTGTTTATTGGCTTGTTCCAATTTTTCCAATGTTTCTGTGTATTCTTTGTATACAGATATGTCGCCTAAGAATTTTAAAAATTCTTTATCAGACATATTTTTTAAATCTAATAATTTTTTATTTAAATCTTTTCTTAATTCGTCTTTTTTGTTTTTTACAATACCAACAATCGTCGCGCCGGCACCAAGTCCAGTGCCAACACCAGTAATCGCAGTATTTATACCCGCCATCTTTTTCAAATCTGCAAGGCTCTCATCAATTCCAACGCACGCGGAATAAGTTTTTTGCAGTGCAGCGACCAAATCCGCTTCGTCGGCACACACAAACACCGGCGCAATAATCGTCAGTAAAAAAATTCCCAACTTTTGCAACACTCTCATACATGGAATTATATCACAAAAAGTTCGAAAATTGAAAAAAATTGCAATTTTCTAAATCCCAGCTTTCGAACTCGGTGAAAGTATTGCTTTTCTAACTCAAACCCGCCTTTATCTACGGGTTTGTCTATCTTGGTTGGGGCAGCTGGGTGCCTCGATACACAATAATAAAAATCTATAAAAACTCGTGGGGACAAAAGCTCCGTCTTTATGATTTTTCTAATTGTGTATTCTCGTATTCGCTCGGTCGGCTTTGCCGACACTGCGCGCAACCCGTAACGATTTGCGGGCGCGATGCTTCGCAAA
>CACZUL010000067.1 GCA_902784285.1 uncultured Pseudomonadota bacterium
TGTGAAAAAGACGATGCAAATACAATTAAAATTGGTGCGGTTTTACCAATGACTGGTGCAAATGCACCGTTTGGTTTGGCTATGCGTGCTGGAATGGAATCAGCTATAAAAGATAAAGGCGACACAAAATACAAATATAAAATTGTGTTTGAAGACGGCCAACAATTGCCAGCAAAATCTATTAGTGCTGCGCAAAAGTTAATATCTGCGGATAATGTTCGTGTTTTGGTTTCTAATATGACAGGAATTGGTCGTGCAATTGCACCAGTTGCAGAAAGTGCTAATGTGTTGGCTTTGAATGCAACATTGGAACAAGAAGTTGCAGAACCAATGGGTAAAACAACATTCTTCCAAGGGCCATCAGCTGAAAGTTATGTAAAACATGCGGTCAGCGCACTGAAAAAATCTGGTGTAAAATCGGTTGCGGTTATTGCTGCAAATTTGGGACCATCGTGTCCTACGGGAACAAAAATTGCTGAAATTTTGTCAAAACAAAAAATTAAAACAGCAGTTGAATGTTTTAATCCTGGTGAACGTGATTTTAAATTTGTATCTGATAAATACCAAGGATATGATGCTTATTATATTGGGGCGTTCCCACCAGAATCTGAAATTTTAATGCGTCAGTTATATAAAATGGGTGTTGCACATAATCAAGTATATGGCCAAGGATTGGATTTTGGTCAAGATACATCATTGTTCCAAGATGTCAATCATATTGCGGCAACATTGGGTAACATGGATTTTGTTAATCGTATAATCAAAGAATATGATTTAAAAAATCAAAATATGACATCTGTGGCATATGATTTGGTATCATTAACAATTGATGCGTTTGAAGCGGTTGGACCAGATAATATGGACGCTGTGTATGAATACATAAAAAAGAATGCGACACGCGATTGTATGTCTGGAACTTGTAAATTATTGCCTAATGGCTTTATTGTAAACGAAGCAGAATGGCGTACTTATAAAGATGGAACACCAGTAGTTTTTGAAAGATAAACAAAAAGGAAAGAAAAATGAAAAAAATTTTATGTATCTTATGTATGGCGCTATCCCTGGTTGCGTGTGATGATAAAAAATCGGATAAACCGGTCGTCAAAATTGGGGTAGTTTCGTCTTTTTCTGGTAAATTTGCGGAAAACGGCGAAAATGTAAAGGCAACATTAGATTTAGCATTGCAAGATGTTGCACCAAAAAATATTCAGATAAAATATGTCTATGAAGATTTCGGGTATGATGCGCCGCGTGCGGCAACTGCGGCAAATAAATTGATAAATGTGGACAAAGTTGATGCGATTATTTCGTGGTCTGCGGTGGCTGGTAATGTTATTTCACCAATTGCCGATAAAGCGGGCGTTTTCCATTTCGGTATCAGCAATGATAAAAATATTGCTGTTGGAAAACATAATTTTATTCATTGGACACAATCTGAAGTTCTGGCGGATAAAATGGTCGATTTGATTAAGAGTAAAGGCGCAAAAAGTGTGGTTTTGTTCGCGGTATATCAACCCGGATTACAACAAACGACTGATTTTGTTGAATCAAAATTAAAAGCGGTGGGTATAAAAACAGAACGCGTCAATTTCGGTATTGATGATAAAGATTTCAATGTCATTGTTGATAAAATGAAGAAGAAAAATTTCGATGTGTGGTACACAACCGCTTTACCACCAAGTTTGGACATTTTATTGAAAACTATACTTGAAAAACAGGTTAATAAACCGCTGGTTGCGATTGATTCTTTTCTGTTTTCAAATATCCAGGATAAATTAGACGGGGCACAATATATTGTAACACCCGAAGGTGACAAAGATTTATTAAATCGTGTAACAAAAAAAACTGGTTCCACAAATTATTTCTCATTGGGTTATACGTATGATGCTGGATATATATTGGGTAAAACATATTCTGATTTGTATAACGAATTGGGACGTATACCAACACCTGATGAGGTTTCAAATAAAATCATAGAAACAAAAAATTTCAATGGTTCGGTTGGAAAAATTTGGGTTGATGCAGATGGCGTGTTTCAATCGGGTGCGGTGGTAATGGAAATTAAAAATGGTAAACCGGTTGTATTTGAAAGATAGGAAAAACATAAAATGGAATACCTGATAAACCTGGGGATTTTATTCTGTATCTATGGCGTGTTGGCATTATCGCTGAACATGGTGGTTGGTATGACCGGATTGTTATCTTTGGGGCACGCTGCATTTTTTGGTATTGGTGCGTATGCCACCGCCATAGTTATGACTGGGTTTGGTATTAACTTTTTTGTATCATTGTTAATCGGTGCGGTTATAAATATTGCGGTGGCATATATTGTTGGTCGAATTTTATCACGATTCAGCGGTGGGTATTATGCGATTGTATCTGCAGGATTGGCAATTATCGTGTATTCGTTACTGTTAAATTGGAAAGATTTAACAAATGGACCACTTGGCATATTCGGTATTCCAAAGCCGTCTATATTTGGATTCGCAATTGATTCAAATGCCGTATTTCTGGGATTGGCGTTTGTTGTATTGGCGTTGATTTTTGTATTATACAGATACATTGATAAGTCGTCATACGGTCGCGGATTAAAGGCAATTCGCGAAGACGAAGAATTGGCAACCGTTATGGGTTATCCGGTTGAAAGATTCAAGAATATCATATTCTTGTTGTCTGCGGTCGTTGCGGGTGTTGCAGGCGGACTGTTTGCGTCATATATCGCGTTTATATCAAGTATCGGAAGTATTGTCGGCGCACTGATATTACTCAGTTTGCCAGAAATTTTGCGTTTTGTGGGGCTTCCCTATGAAACCGCGGCGCAATTGCAACAGATTATTTATGGGTTGGCATTGATTTTGATAATGGTGTATCGCCCACGCGGACTTTTTGGAAAATACAGGATGTAAAGTGAAAGGGATTGAAATAACACATTTAACAAAAAACTTTGGCGGACTTCGTGCCGTTGATGATTTGTCTGTATCAATTGCCACCGGTAAAACAACGGGGTTAATTGGTCCAA
>CACZUL010000068.1 GCA_902784285.1 uncultured Pseudomonadota bacterium
TGCGAGTGTAGTACAATGGTAGAACGAAAGCTTCCCAAGCTTTAGACGAGGGTTCGATTCCCTTCACTCGCACCATCCGTCTTTGCGGTCGCAAAGCCGCGATTTGGTAAAAATAATTTGCGGTTGGCTTAACCGCTTTTTTATAGGAGTAAAATAAATGTCAGTTGAAAATTTGAATCCATTATTGGCGGCCCAAGCGCGCGTTAAATCCGCATGTGATAAGTTGGGCTTGTCTGCAAATGTCTATGAAATTCTTAAAAATCCGGCGCGAATTGTCGAAGTACAAATTCCGGTTAAAATGGATGACGAAACGATAAAAACTTTTACCGGGTTTCGCGCACAGCATAACACTGCGTTGGGTCCAAGCAAAGGTGGAATTCGTTTTCATCCGATGGTTTCACGCGATGAAGTATGCGCGCTTTCTATCTGGATGACCTTTAAATGTGCAGTAACTGGCCTGCCCTATGGCGGTGGCAAAGGTGGTATTATCGTTGACCCGAAAACACTGTCGGATGGCGAATTGGAAAGATTGTGCCGTGGGTATGTTGACGCAATTTACCCGATATTGGGTGAAAAGTCCGATGTGCCGGCACCGGATGTTAACACCAACGGTCAAATTATGTCTTGGATGATTGACGAGTATATTAAATTATCGGGCGACAATTCTTTTGGCACATTTACCGGCAAACCGGTGGAGTTAAACGGTTCATTGGGGCGCACACGCGCGACCGGTTTGGGTATTGCGATTACAATCGCATCTGCATTAAAAACACAAAACAAAGATATACATGGCGCAAAAATCGCAATCCAAGGTTTCGGCAATGTGGGCAGTTTCACCGCCAAGTGCGCGCACGACATGGGTGCGAAAATTGTCGCGATTGCAGAATGGAATACGATCCTGTTTAATGAAAATGGTTTGGACATCGATGCGTTGATGGAATATAAAAACAAAAACGCGGGTTCTATCAAAGACTTTCCAGGCGCAAAGGTTATTTCTGGCGAAGAATTCTGGTCTTTGGATGTTGATGTTTTATCACCGTGCGCGATGGAAAATACTATCAACAAAGATACCGCGCCGTTAATTAAAACAAACCTTATTGTTGAAGGCGCAAACGGCCCAACGACACTGGAAGGCGAAGAAATTTTGGCGTCCCGTGGTGTGATGATTGTGCCGGATATTTTGGCAAATGCCGGTGGGGTTACGGTTTCATACTTTGAATGGGTGCAAAACCGCTATGGTTATTATTGGCCGGAAAACGAAGTAGAAGACAAAGAACGCGTTGCCATGATTACCGCATTTGACGCGATTTATAAAATTAAATGTGAATATAATGTTTCTATGCGCGAAGCCGCATATATGTATTCCATTAAACGCGTCGCAACTGCAATGAAACTTCGCGGGTGGTGTTAAGTTAGTGTAAGTGGTTAGTGATTAGTGTGGGCGCACCCGTCACCACAAAGTGGTGCCGCGGTAAAATTGCGCCCATTTTTTTATGATAATCCTTGACTTTTCAATATTTAGGGGGCATAATGGACACGCAAATCCCAAAGATTGCCATTTGAATCAAACCTGTGTGCGGTTGGCACAAGGAACATCATCCGATGAGTTTCATCCTTGATGGCGGTTTTCTTTGTGGATAAAAACAGTTTTCCCACTACGCCAATGCTATGTGGGATAAAATAACAAACCTAAAAGGAGCAAATATGGCAACTGTTATTCGTTTGGCACGTCATGGTGCAAAAAAACGCCCTTATTACCACATCGTCGTGGTCGATTCACGCGTTGCACGTAATTCTGGTAATGTGTTGGAAGTCGTTGGTAAATACGACCCAATGTTGGCACGCGATAATGAAAAACGCGTCGTTTTGAAAATCGATGAAATCAAAGCATGGATGGCCAAAGGCGCAAAGCCTTCGGACCGCGTGTATCGCTTCTTGGCAAATGCCGGATTGGTCGCAAAACGCGTTGTGCCAAACCAGACGAAAAAGAATCTGCAATCTGAAAAAACTTTGCAGAAAATCAAAGATAAAGAAGCAAAATTGGCCAAAATAGCCGAAGAAAAAGCCGCCGCTGAAGCAGCCGCCAAGGCCGCAGCCGAAGCACCAGCGGAAGCACCAGCAACCGAGGCAGCCGCAGAATAATGGGTTTGTATAAATGACAACTGTCGCGCAGAAACAACCGTATCACGAATATCCGCCCAAAATACGCAAAAAAGCGTTGGGCTTTGTGTTCGATTCCGTCAAATTTGATGATGTGGATTTCGGTCGTATTGTGCGCGACAGTTATTTTATAAACCTTTGGCCGATGTTGCAATACGCACACAAAAACCGTATCGATGAATTGGAATATATCTTGGATATACGGGACAAACTGTTGGCAATGCCCGGTGTGCATGAACGCGAAAGATAAGGATTTGATATGGCAGACCCAACCCCAGAACAAATTCGCGACCATGTTTGTCCCTATGATGGGGCACACTGCTGGGAATTTCAAAACGAATTGGATGCGCGCCGAAAACAGGCGGAAACTTTGGGCATTCGTTTCCGAGAAAACATGTTTGTTTATCCAGGCGAAAATTTCTTTGCCGAATGTCCAAAAATTAACCAAGACGGATTTGATTGCGCACGGTATAATATGTG
>CACZUL010000069.1 GCA_902784285.1 uncultured Pseudomonadota bacterium
TTGCAATTCGATCCGAAATTGTTGAAACGCGTCGATGAATTGGAATTGTCGGTTCGTGCAAATAACTGTCTGAAAAACGACAAAATCAATTGGTTGGGCGAATTGGTCCAAAAGACCGAGGCCGATATGTTAAAGACCCCGAACTTTGGACGCAAGTCATTGAACGAAATCAAGATTCAATTGGAAGCAATGGGACTTGGTTTGGGTATGGAAGTTCCGGGTTGGCCACCAGAAAATATTGCGGAATTGGCCAAGAAGTATGAGGATCCATACAAATAAAATTGTGATAACGCGCCCATTGTTGGGTTTGCCGGTTCTTATGTAGGGCTACTACACCGCGAACCGTCAAACCCTTCCAACTGACGCGTTCTGACAATTTTCTTGCGCACTTGCAAGGAGATTGTAAAACAAAAACGCGTGTTGCTGGGGCAAAACCTGGGACACGAAATCTGGTAAAATCCCACTCGTGAAAGAGCAGGGCGGAAACAAAATAAAGGAGTAACCGATGAGACACCAGAAAGCTGGTCGCACTTTTAATCGCGACACAAACGCACGCAAGGCCTTGTTTATTGGTCTGGCGAAAAACTTGATTGAAAAAGAACAAATTAAAACAACTTTGCCAAAGGCCAAAGATCTGCGCAGTGTCGTAGAAAAATTGGTTACCCGTGCCAAGGTTGACACTGTTGCGAATCGTCGTTTGACTGCGGCGGAATTGGGCAATGGTTCCGATAAAACCGTGAAAAAGTTGTTCACCGTTTTGGGACCGCGCTATGCCAAACGTCCGGGCGGATATACCCGCGTGTTAAAGGCCGGTTTCCGTTATGGTGATGCGGCACCTATGGCGATTATTGAATTTATTGACCGCGATGTTAACGCGAAAAAGCCGGCGGTAAAACCGGAAGTCGCGGCGGCAGATGCGGCGGAAGCCAAGGCAACAGAAACAACGGCAAAAAAAGCCGACAAAGCGCCAAAGGCCGAAAAACCGGCGGCAAAAAAAACCGCTGCAAAAGAACCAGCGGCGAAAAAAGCAACCGGGGCAACAAAAACCGTTGCGGTAAAACGTCGCGCCACCGGCAAATAAGTACTGGTGGTTGGTTTCCACTTCGCCAAGGCTTTGTGGAACAAGAATTAGTACGGGCGCATTATGCGCCCGTTTTTTGTTTCTAAATGACCGCCCGCAAATGCGGGCAGTGTTGTTAGAACTGGGTATCTGTACATGTTTCTGTTTCTTCACCCCATGTTTCACAATATTTATTGCCAAAGATAGGATTTCTTGTCGTATCACACTGGGTTGAACGGACACATTTATGACAAATCAGGTTTTCCCAATCAAAGGTTGTTGTAATGGTTTCTTTATAATTCCACGTTCCTGTTTCTTTGGAAGCAACCAACGGGGCATCATCCTTTTTAATGAAACCCGCGCTTGAGCCGTTTGCTGAATCCTGGCCGACATTTGTAAGTACCCCAACAAGGGCAACTGGTCCAACAAAGAACCAAAGCATTGTGTTTCCAAAAGCATTCTTCGGTGGTTCTGCAGAACGCGCAAGCGAAGACATATCTGCTAAATATAGACACGATTCACGTGCGATATTACGGCGTTGATCTTTTTGATTTTCTTTGGTTATGCTCGTTTTACGCTCCGCAATTTTTGCATAATCTTGTAACATCTTCTCGTTCAGTTCATCATACCGTGCGTAATAATTTTCTTTGGTTGCTGCCAGGGCAGACGATGTGATTATATTACGCATCTGTTTTGTAAGGTTTGGAAAACGTGCTTTATCGTCTTTTCCGGTTCCCTGGACAGCTTTATCTTTCGTATAACGCCACCCATTATCACGACCCTCCATACAATATTGTACAGTTTGGTCGGATTCAATCGCGTTTATGGCAGTTTCAATACTTGTGCGTAAAGCGGCGATTTCATCGGTTATGCGCTGTTTCTGTTCAGTATTTATTTGTGAATGAACGCTCATACTGCCACCATTGTGTCCCTGTTGTGTTTTGGGTACAGCACTGCGTTCAACCTTGGTAAAGTAATTGGACACATCTATATTTCCTTTCTCATCAATTTCGACACTGTCCCAATAAATGGTGCCGTCAATGACTGCAGCAAACGGTTTCGGAGTATGTGTTTTATATGTTATATTGCCAGATGAATTGGTAGAACTAGTAGTGGTTGTGTTTTTACCCAATTCATCATCTGTAATGGAATCTATGCTGGGGCGGCATTGACTATAATTGATATTCATATTGTCCGTTTCGCCTGTATATTCACAAATTTTGTATTCTAGACTTCGTGAACCCAATCCGTTGTTCACAACCAATTCATTGCAGTTTTCGGTGCTGCCGCAGACTTTTATCATTGCGGTATCGGCGGCACGTTGACATGCGGTTAACATATTATTATCAATATTCAGGAATATGCCCTGGGCGATATTGGCCAGGTTTTGGTATACATAACTGTCATTATTTGTCTCGCCATTTTTGTTGTATTTACAACCCGGCAATTTATCTGCTGGGCACATTTTAACAATTGTGTCTGTATCCAAACCGACACATTGTGTGTAATCCGCACCGCAACGGTCTTCGGATGTTAAACATT
>CACZUL010000070.1 GCA_902784285.1 uncultured Pseudomonadota bacterium
ACCCGGTTTGCAATGGAAGATGTCGGCCTTGCCGATCCAAACGCGATGCAATTAGCCCTGAGCGCATGGCAGGTTTACGAACGCATGGGCAGTCCCGAAGGCGACCTGGCCCTGACCGAATTGGTTATATATTTGGGAACAGCGCCGAAAAGTGTTTCTGTCGACCGGGCAAAAATGGCATCATATGCGGTGGCAAAACAGACATCTAATTTAATGCCACCAAAAAACATTTTAAATGCGCCAACACGCATGATGAAAGAGATGGGATATGGTCGCGGATATGTTTATGACCCAGATACAGAATCCGGTTGCAGCGGTCAAAACTGTTTTCCAGAAAGTATGTCGCGCCAAAGTTTTTATCACCCAATCGAACGCGGGTTTGAACGCGAAATTAAAAAGCGTTTGGAATATTGGAACACGTTGCGCGCACGCGCAAACAAAGATTCATCAGAATAATATGTTTATCGCCAATCCTGTTGTAATATCTTCTGATTCAAATCCGTAATCAAAATGCCCAACATATTGTGTGCGACCGTATTCACGAACGATTTTTATTCCGATAGATTCTTCGTCATAATGTTTATTCGTTGCTTTGCGTAATGCGACATTTCCCCCGACACGCCAATTATCATTCACACGGAAATAAACTTCTGGCATAAAGTCTATAAATGCCATACCGTCTGGAACATCGTCAAAAATCCAACTGGATTTTATTGTCGCGGCCAATGTAACACCGGCATACTGACGACCAAAGCGCAATCCCGCATAGTAAGTAGAATCGGCATAGTCTGGAACACGCACCCGGTGCGATCCACCAAACTTTAACCCAAACAAAACATCATAAATTATATGATTAGAATTTTCGTCTGCGGCACCCAAACGATAGATTCCTCCGATATCAAAACTGGAAAAACCATCTTGGGGACCATCAAAATCTTGTTGATAATGCAGGTTTCCACCAATCGCCAAACGGTCGGTCAAACCATACGAAAAATATTGTCCCAAACGCAAACCATTATCAAAATAATCCAACGCGGTGGTTGATAAAAAACCACTGCGCGATTGCAAGAACAACGGATCAGATGTATCAACACTTAATTCGCCCGCGTACACGCTGGCACACAGCATTATACTAAAAACTCCAAATAAAAATTTACGCATCTAATCAGACCCCATATTTTAACCCCTTGATAAAAAAATCCGGCGACGAATTACGTCGCCGGCATTTATATTAACATTAGAAGTAGAACATGATTCGACCACCGAATGATGTTTCATTGTAATTATCCATCTTGCCATGCCCCTGCATGTAAAGCGTATCGTTTGCCGGATTCCACAAACGAGTCTTTAAAGACTTTCCTTCTGCGCTATCATAGAACGATGTTTTTGCATACAGTTCCAACGCAAACCAGTCATTTGGTTGCCAACCAATTGCGCCCTTGATAGATGCCTGGTTGTGCCAATCGTAATAACCAAAGATAGATTCCAAATTCAATGTCCAATCTTCACCCAGCACGCTGAATACACCCAATCCGGCCTCGGCAAAGAAAGTTGTTTTAACTTCATCAAAGATAATATCAAATTCGCCTTCTTGGCCATTTCTGTCATAGCCACGGATACCATTTCCATATATACCATCATCGAAACGTATCAACCAACCACGGGCCAAACCATAGATTGTTGATTTGGAAACTTTATATCCAGCCTTGAAATCCAAAACGAAATCATTGGCAATTTCTTTTTGTCTTTCATAATACCCAGACAATGTTGCAATCCATTTTTCATTATCAACGATACGCCATTGCAACCCTGCACCAAAGATATTCAAATCATTATCTTTCATCGTATCATCCGGGGCCGTCGGCAAACGCCAATCGAATTTATATTTCGTAAAATCATAACGTCCCATCAACAGCACGGCCAATTTATCGGTGATACCGAAACTTAAATCTTCTTTGATGGCGAACTGTTTCATTTTCCATTTACCTTCGTCGGTGTCCAAACGAAAATCAGGCAATATATAATCATATGGTTGTGATATAGCAAAATCATACGAAGCGGTGTTATATGCCAAATCCGTTATCATACCAAATTTACCTTCGGTTGGTTGAAAGAACGGATGCGCCAAGTAATATTTACGTTTCATCGTGCTGCGCACTGTTTCGGTGCGTGTTGTTGTCGCCGTACGTGTTGTTGCGCCACTGTTGTATGAGCGATACATCTGGCTGCGTGTGGACGGTTGCGCGGCATACGTTGGACGCCCAGATGTCGTGTAATATGTATTACCCGAACCGCCATTTGAATATGTGCGTGTTGTCGAACGCGTTTCATATTTTTGATAGTTCACATTTGACGGTGCCTGACGCACAGCGGGCGCACCAGTTAAATCTGCGGTTGACCCGGCCTGAGACCCCCAATTGGTTTCGGCCACGGCCGGCATCGCAAACAACGCCGCCAACATAAATATAGAAAAGTTCATTTTCATATTGTATTACTCCTTTTTAATAATCAAATTATACCATAAAAATTCCGTATTACAAAGAATAAATTAGTGATTAGTGTTAGTG
>CACZUL010000071.1 GCA_902784285.1 uncultured Pseudomonadota bacterium
TTTATCTTTCTGTTTTATTCGTGTCGTGATTGGGCATAAATTTCACAAAATCAGACATAGTTGTTCCTGTTGCGTTTAATACTTTTGCGATGCTGTATGTAGATGGCCAACGCGGTTGTCCATATTTGCTGAACCGTTTGCTTTTGTTAAAAGTTGTTGCATCTAATCCTGAAAATTTAGCCAAACCTGAACACGACATATTTTTAGATGCCGCCAGTTTAACAATCGCTCGCCATAGTTCATCATGTGTCATAAGTATTCCCCCCTATCTATATGAAAAACTAGAACAAAATTCACAATTCGTATTATAATTGAAATGGTTTCCTAGGACAAGCCACAATTCATTGTTTGTTTTCCTATTACATTTTTAAACCGAAAATTGTCTATTGAAAAAAATCCTAAATTATAATATAATCATAACATGTCAAAAAGGAGTCAAACATGTTTACACTTATATTTGTAATCTTGAAATTAACAAACGTTCTTAAATGTTCATGGTGGTGGATTGTCTTGACATTGTTGTTGGATGGTGGTTTCTTTGGCCGCATCTTGTAATATTCAAGAAGATATAACAAAAGCACCCTTTGGGTGCTTTTTTAATATTATTCTATCACAAAACTGCGAGGGTAATAATCACTGTAAAAACGACCATCTGTGGCGGTGAATTTTAAGACACAGTAATTTGGGTCGGTAACACCGCCAGGATAATATTCTGTATCGCCATCACGCCAAATCATTTCTTTGGTTTTTGCATCGGTCAACACCTGCATTGTTCCACGCAACATAATGCCTTTGAAACCTTTGGTATCACAGAAATATATGCTGGCCTTGGGATTTGCGTTGTATTGTGCCACACGCAATGAAAATGTATTCGTGGTAAAATAAAACACTTTGATGCCTTCACGCACGCGTGGTGCCAACATCGCCTTGGTCCACGGGAACCCATCTGCATCAACAGATGAAATAAATGCAACGGGCAATGTATCGGCCATTTGGGCAATAAGTTTTTTAACACCTGCCAAGGCGGGATTTTCCGGCATATCGTCTGAAATAGTTATTTCTTTACGCCAACGTTTCAGATGCGGAAAATACACTTTCATTTGGCCGATATATTCTTCTTTTGTAATTGGGTTTGGCAAGCCCTTATTGACTTCGTTAACAAACTGAGCACAATGTTCTATCATTTCATCCATTGTGAGATTCTGTAAAAATATGCCTTTTTTGTAACAATAGATACAATATTCAGAATTTTTTGAACCATCGGCATTTGTTCCGTACAGTTCTTCATTACCCATTGGCATACCGCAACTTTGACATATTTTCATCATGATAAGATTTCCTTTTTACGTGATTATACATTAACCAGTATAAAATTCACAATACATATTTGATATAAACAAACCGTCCAAACGGACGGTTTGTTTCTTTACTCTTTATTTTTTGCTTTGTAATATTTGCTTTAAATATGATAACACCTGCATACGATCTTCGGTCCATGCCTCAAAACTTTTAAGGTTTGGCTTGGGTTGCGGCTTTTTATGTGTCAAATATGACAATGTCCGATATGCGGCATCTGTGTTCGGGTTTTTAGATGCCTTTTTCTTTTTGTATTGGGATTTTCCGCGTATGTTGTATAATGCCCGCAAGTAATTATATTCTTGGTCACTAAAAAACGTACCGTCGTTTGCGTGTCGACCAAATTCAATAAGTCGTCTCTTACCATTTTGAACCCGTATCCAATATGTTTGGATGTCGGTAAATGGGACGGATTCCTGCCAAATGTCGTACAGATGCATTCCATCCGATGTAGATGCGCTTATGACTGAAGAATTATCGGATTCATAGTGTAAATTAAATTTATTATGTATCTGAAACAGCAGTTTCACCAACAGCATAGACAAGTCTTGTTGTTCTGTTGTAATATCTTTTGGTTCTTTCAATTTTTTACTTTGCATTACGATGCTCCTTTTGGTGGAAGTATTACACATTTTTATTGTTTGTCAATAAAATTATAGTTTGTTTGAGAAAAACAGCAAAAAATTGAAAATTAAAATAGATGTTTTATAATTGCGTTGCAAAAGGAGTTAACTATGCCCAACCCAACAACCCCCGCAACAGATTTTCTTGGAAAAACAGTTACTGTAAAAATGGACAGGCCACTTGGCACAAAACATCCAAAATTTGGCTTTGCTTATCCGGTAAATTACGGTTTTATTCCGAATACAATATCCGGTGATGGTGAAGAATTGGATGCTTATGTTATTGGTCCAACGATTCCACTTGATACCTTTACCGGTCGTGTTTGTGCGATAATTCGTCGAACAAATGATAATGATGATAAATTGATAGTGGCGCCTGAGGGACAAAATCCAACCGATGCCGAAATAGAACAGAAAACCGAATTCGAATTCCAAGAAAAATGGTTTAAACACATAATCATTCGACAGAAATAACAAACGCACCCAACCGGGTGCGTTTCTATTTTTTGTGGGGATATGCTTGCATTAATCGAGCAGAAAACAAACAAGAGTTTACTAATTTAATGTCGCAGATAAAACTATTCAAAGAAAAATGGTTAATTTCACCCGAGGGTGAAATTTAATTCACAAAGATTTTGATTTTTTAATGTATGGTTTTATAATAAGAATACATTGAGGAGAAATAGTATGAAAAAATTATTGATTATATGTGTTTTATTATTAAGTGGATGCTCTTGGTTCAGAAAAACAGATGTTAACTGGGTTCCTGATGTTAAAACAGAACAAGTTACATGTTGTGTAACAGACCAACAGGTTCATGGAGCTATTTATTCTGCATTGACATATCGTAAATTAAATCATAAATGGAATATAAAGGCTAAAACAGATAATAGTTTTATTACAGATATATCTTGTGGGGAGCAAAAAATAGAAATGGTTTTTGAAAACACAGACAAAAAGTATACGATTGCTGTAAATACCGGCAACATAGAGGATGTTTATAATTATCGTTATTGTATAGAATCTCATACAAATAAAATTAATAAATATATAAAGATATATTTACAAAAAGCGATAAGGCAAGCTGCTAGCAATGAACTCAAAGGAATAAAATAATTTTTTATAAAACTGTTCGAAAATTGATAAAAATTAGTATTTTTGGATATGCTTTCTTCGAACCATTAAAAGTATTAGAAATCCAAAGAAAAACCGCACTTTTATAGTGCGGTGTATCTTTTGGTGGGCGGTTGGTGCGTGCCTCGATACACAATAATAAAAATCTATAAAAACTCGTATTAAAAAACTCCGTTTTTATGATTTTTTTAATTGTGTATTCTCGTATTCACCA
>CACZUL010000072.1 GCA_902784285.1 uncultured Pseudomonadota bacterium
GGGTGATTTTTTCTTTGTTTTCTAATGCTTTCATGAGTTCGAAAGTTGTGTGTCAAAAACATCCACCGTTTTATACATTTACGAACTTTTTCTATCTGCTTTTATGCCATTTGTTTAACAATACATTCAAATTGTTCATAGTATCACTGATACCAAATACACCATGTTTTTTACATTCTGTTTCATATTGTTTTGTGTTATTTCCAGTTGCGCCAATAAAAGCGATTACATCCATGCCCGCGGCAGTTGCAGCCAAGAAATCACTGATACCATCACCAACGACAATACAATTTTGTGGGGTATAACCTTTTGTTTCTGCCGCCAATAAAAACAAATCAGGTGCTGGTTTCCCGTATTTCACCATATCAACAGTAAAAACATTTTGGTCAGGTATATACTTTTTTATAAATTGAAAACGCGGCGTCATTCTAAAATTATGTTGTTTCCGTGTTGCACCAGTCGCAATACAATGTTCAAAATTATTATTAGCCATAACTTGTTCGACACCTGGTATAGGTTCCACAAGATTGGTACAAAATTCAAATTCCCGTTCATATATTTTTGCCATAAAATTATCATCAAGATTCAATCCGGGAATATAATTTTCCACTCTTTCCCGACAGGTTTTGTCCGAAACACCATAAAATAATTTTTGTTTTTCTGCTGGGTTTAATTCTATTTGTTTCTCGGATTTTAATACTTCATCCCATACCCGAACATGCAAATATTCGCTGTCTGCAATAACACCATCAAAATCCCAAATAAGTAATTTTTTCATTTTTTACCTTTTTGCACCTTGATATCATTATAGTACAAATTGGCAAAAATCAAACTTTATTTAAAAACACCTTAATATCTTTCCCACACACCAACAAATCACGAATAAAATCAGTTCGTGAATTGCACAGATGGCCCTGCCAAAAATCAAAAACACCCGTTTGGGTGTTTTTTTGATTGGTTTTTCAATCGTTTTGTGAGTTCATAAATCAGATATCAAAAACAGCCACCGTTTCACACATTTACGAACTTTTTAAGCTTGTGAACAATGTATTATCTTGAAATATATAGAATTTAGTAAATAATAAACCAAAGTTATACAAGGAATAATATGACAAAGCGAAACCCAAAATTAAAAAAATGTGATATGACCAAATGCGCAGGTTATTGTTGCTATGATGGGGTTTATATTTCAGATGAAGAAGAGAAAACTTTACGACAACTGATAAAAAATCATCCAAATGATTTTTCAGAATCTCCGGACTTTTATTTTGAAGATGGAAATTGGGAAAATAGGGTGGTTGGTCGTAAAACTAAAATCAGACCGTTCAAATACCCAGACGATTTTCCAAAACATTTTAACCAAACGAAATGTATATTCGGTGATGATAATGGATTGTGCATATTACAAAAAATCGCAATTCGGGAAAATATTCACGAATGGTCTTATAAGCCATGGGCTTGCATTATGTTTCCGCTTACCATACAAGATGGTCAAATAGTTCCACCACCAAATCGCGATCAACCAGATGATGATTATATTAATGAAGATTACCCGGGGTATACTAATTGCTTATATTGTGGCAAAGATTGTGATGGTGGGCAAGATTGGAAAAAAGTTTTAAGTAGAGAAATTTTATATTTTAAAACAAATTATTCAAAAAAACGTTAATTTTTTTCTGTTCGCTCAAAAACACCTTTATTTCTTTCCCACACACCAACAAATCACGAATAAAATCAGTTCGTGGATTGCACAGATGGCCCTGCCAAAATAAATAAATCGGGTTTTATGCCCGATTTTTATTTATTTTCCAACACTTTCGTGAGTTCGTAAGTTGGGTGGTAGAACCTATACCTGTTTCACATATTTACGAACTATTTATTTTTATCTTCTATGTTCATTTTTCATCAGAAATAATTTTTGGCGGAAATTAATATCCCAACTGACCCCGGCAACACAATAACCATAGGATTGTGGTACAGAGTTATATTTGTCGTCCAACACCCAATATTGGGACAACATTCCATTGTTAAACTTTATACGACACCATGCATAGTTTCCATGATGTTGCGATGGTTGTGCGTTTATATCATATCTTGCACCGGATGTTTCTGATGATAATACATGAATTTCTTGAATTATTGGAAATTTCTCATGGATATAATCAAAATAAGTCTTAATCAGACTTTGTGAATGTAGTTTTTCGCCACGATAATAAACCGCGGGTTGCCCACCTATAAAGATACCTTTTTGATTTATTGTTAAATATTCTGTATTTGGAATATCTGACATGTTGCATTATTTATTTTTTTGTTTTTTGCCGAACAATTCTTGGCGACGGGCCTCGCATGCCTCCTCAAATTTTTTATAATCTTCCGGTTTCATGAAAAATTTAAAATCTTCGG
>CACZUL010000073.1 GCA_902784285.1 uncultured Pseudomonadota bacterium
CATTTTCAAGATTTATTTTATAAATCGCAAAATTTTGCTTGCTTTGGCGGGGCAGATATGTATAATTATGTCCGTTGCCAGTTTAGCTCAGCTGGTAGAGCATCTGATTTGTAATCAGAGGGTCGTTGGTTCAAGTCCGACAACTGGCACCAGAAATAAAAAAACGGAATCATTTGATTCCGTTTTATCTTTTTAATTCTGACCTTCTTGCTTTGCGCGTTCTTTTTCGTGTTTTTCAACCGCATTTGCCACGCTTTCAATTTGCAGCAATTGATTTTCTAATGCGCTGCGTTCAGAATTTTTATACCCGGTTTCTTCGCTTGGCTTTGGCCCCGGATTTTCATCAGTTTTTTGGGTGGCACCGCCTTCGCCATCAACAACACGTGGGTTAATCAGATTATCAAAAATCTTTTTCACTTCGCGTGTGCCTGCAACATCGCGTTGCAACAGTTTGTTTTCGGCACCTGGAACAAACCACTCGTCTAACTTAACCGCGGTCAATTGCATAATTGGACGGGTGCGCGCGTCTTCTATCCAATGTGGCATACGCGGAGTATCAGAATAGTACCACAGGGCAATCCAATATGCCACCCCCATAACAACCACACCCCGTACAATTCCGAATATTACCCCCAAAGTATGATCGGTAACATTCATAACACTGTCTTGAATTTTATCGCGCAGTTTTTGATTAAAGAACCCAACCAATATCAAAATCACAAAGAACACAATAAAATACGAAGCGACCAATGTCCCAACCGTTGATTCAGTAAGACCAAACCAAGATTGTAACAACCCATCCAACATTGGGGACACAAAACGCGCCGTTACCGCCGCCACAACCCAAGAAAGTGTCGCAACAGTTTCATATATTCCACCACGAATTGTTGCCCATACTGTTGATGCCAACAACACCCCAATATAAGCATAATCAAGTCCAGTTAAATTAAACATAGCCTATCCGTTATTATTTTTTGTTTCCTTTACGCGTCAACACAAATCCCAAACCAAAAACCAACGCAATCAAGATTACATAGAATACCCAACTGCTGTCGCCTTTCTTGGCGCTTTTTACTTCGTTATTTTTTTTTTCTGCGTCATCATCGGCGCCTTCTGTTTTTGGGGCTTCGCGTTCAATGATTGCATTTTTTCGATCTTCGTGTTCTTGTTTAAACGCATCCGCGTTGGCGGCCAATGCCTTTTTATTTTCCTTTGCCGTCGATTTTTGTTCGTCTGTCATATCTGCTTCGACCGCAGTGCGCAAATCGTCCGCCATAGAATCGGCAAAACCCTGAAAACATTTTTCACCAATCACCAAAACCGGAACACCACCCGATTCGTATTCACACTTTTTAAGTGTGGCCATAAATTCTTCACGATTACCCGCATCGGTTACATCAACCAAAGTAACCTTTAATTCAGGATATTCATAAATCAAATTGTTCGAAATAAAATCGCGCGCGTGATGACAATGTGGACATGTCGGCATGTGATAAACCGTAATATCCGCCGCGTATGCGGACCCCACAAACATTGCCCCTGCGATTGCACCCAACATAGATAATTTTTTCATTTTTTCTCCTTTTGTAATTTTTTTTGATTATAGAAATAACATGCGCATCGGTGCAAGTTGTTTTTATAAAAAAATAAACTATTTTTCCTGTGGCGGCAAAAAATTTATCCGATAAAATGCTCTAAAAAGGAGTTAAAGATATGTTCAACCTTAATGATTTTCCATTGCCGTTTCGTGAAACAGACCTTGTTCCATATATGTCGGTTGAAACCGTTCGGTTGCATCACGACAAACATTTGGGAACTTATATTGCGAACCTGAACAAACTGATTGCGGAAACAAAATATGCAGATATGGATTTGCGTGAAATTGTCGTGAATTCAGCACATGATGAAAAAGCACAAAAAATATTTAACAATGCCGCCCAGGTTTTTAATCATGAATTATTTTTTAATTGTTTAGGACGCGGTGGCAACACCATGATTCCAGATTTAATATCAGATGCGTTTGGGGGCGCGGCCGAATTCAAAGAACAATTTAAATCTGTGGCAAATGATGTTTTTGGGTCGGGATGGGTTTGGTTGACATATAACAATGATAAATTCGAAATTATTTCAACAAAAAACGCAGACACACCAATTGCCCATGGCAAGAAACCTGTTTTGACACTGGACCTGTGGGAACATGCGTATTATATGGACTATCAAAATCGACGCAGCGATTTTATTGACGCGTTTTTAGAAAGTTTAATAGATTGGAAATTTGTAATTGATAATTTGAATATGGATTAAAAAATGCGGACAAATGTTCCGCATTTTTATTTTACCATTTGAATAAGACGCACATCGTCAAATTCAGGACAACGATTGAATACCGATTGTTCATCGTCTATGCGCGTGCGTTCGATAATCAATCGATTAGGCCCCAAAATAATGATGTCTATTTCACCGATTTGCGTATTTCCATAACGCGCGCAAAATCCGTGTCCATTTTGTAATTCATCATATTTTATATCTGTCGGCATTTTTATTTTCCCATATATAAAGATAGCACGTCATGCGGCGTGCATAAATATGAATGTTTGCCAAAGCACGGGTATGTTTTCCGCAATAAGATTAAATTTTTGAAAAATTCTTTTGAATAATTTTACAACTGCGGCGCAGGCCGGCCGATTCGGCCGATGACATTTTTGGGTTCAATGTCATGATAACACCGTCCGAGCCTATAACACGTGGCAAAGATGCCGCAACCGTATGCGCCCCGGTTCCCCCAACCACGGAAACCGTCAATATACGATGTTCGTCATTTATGATACAACGTAACAAATCAGATACCGCAGCACCGATGCCATCCCATGTCGCGCCACGGCCGCGAATAATTTCATACGCCGCATTACGAACACGATATTCAATTGTTTCACGGGTTGCATCGGTCATTGGAATTTTCGCCTGATGACAGAAATCATCCAACTGCAAACCACCAACCGTAACACCGGACCAATCTATAACACTGCTGTCGCCATGCTCGCCCAGAACATAAGATTGAATCGATTGGGGCGACACATCCAAACCGCGCGACAATATTGTCCGCAGGCGCGCCGTATCCAGCATTGTTCCCGTCCCAATAACGCGTGATGGCGGCAATTTAGAAAGCGATTGTGCCAACATCACCATAACATCCAACGGATTTGTAACCAAAATTAAAATAACGTGTTTCGGGTCAACATTTGCCATAACACGCGGGACAATATCGCGAACGACTTCGGCATTGTTTTGTAACAAATCTGTGCGTGTCTGACCCGGTTTTTGATTTGCCCCGGCAGAAATGATAACTATGTCAGACCCACGGATACCACGATAATTACTTACCGCGGAAATTTTTACATCAAATCCAAAAGCGGCGGCATGTCCTAAATCTTCGGCGGCAGCGCGTGCGCGAACACCATCACGGTCAAATAAAACTATTTCATGAACCAGGCCTGTATTTTTAACTGCGGTCGCAACAGCCGACCCAACGGTTCCAACACCAATAATTGATATTTTCATGTTTTTTCTCTCTTTTGTTCTTTGGTCTAATTATATCATAAAAAAGTATTTGATAAAAACATTTATATTTTGCTAGGATTCCCGTCGTGCGAAATTAAATGGAGAAAAGCATGAAAAAAATTCTGTGTTTCGGTGAAGTATGTGAAAAGCACGAAAAAGCAATTAAAAATGCTATGCGTGAATGTGAAAATATTGTGGGATGGGACCATGCGCCAAATGGTGATGAATTGCCGAATACAGACGACGAATTTATTTTAATGAAGTGCGATATTCACTCGGACGATTTTTTGCGACACATTATTGCAATAAATAAAAAACAAAATGCGGGCGAAAAATTTTATCTGACGCATTGCGCGGTAATGTTTGACAGGTCTGGGAATCGTCCGCCGTTCATTTTAACCGATGCGGCATGCGTGCCGATGCCGGACGAAAACCAATTAACACACATTGTGCAAAACGCAGTAAAATTATTCGGGCAAATTTTTGATAGTGGGCGCGCGCCGTTTATATCTTTGATTTCGGCGGGCGGTGATACAAACACAAAAATTGCACCAATGTTGCACGAATGGTGTGCGACACATGCGGGCGATTTTCCGGCGGGCACCGTACGCGTCGAACAATTAGATGTTGCATTGGATTCAAATATTCGAAATGAAAAACATTTAACCGG
>CACZUL010000074.1:0-2366 GCA_902784285.1 uncultured Pseudomonadota bacterium
GGCAAATATGTTTACAAGGAACCTTTGCCAAAACGCACTTTATTGCAAAAGCGCGACTGGTTGGCGCGTCAGCATAATGCGGCGGCGACCGTGCAGAAATTATTGGAAATTGATAATAATGCCTATGGGGTGCCACATGTAAAAACCATCGATTCAAAAAAATTCTATGTGTTGGAAGAACGGGTTGATGGTGCACCGCTGACACCGATGTTTTTTCGAACATTAGATGATAAAACCCGTGAAAAAATCATAGATTCTTTGGCGCAGTTTTATGCCGATATGCATTCGATAAATATTATTCCAAATCCAATAACATACAGTATGGATTATAATCTACAACGACTTGTTTCTTTAAAGGACTTTATTGATTCAGGTATGGGAAAACATCTTTCGAAATCTGATGCCAAGTTGATAGAAAAAACCTATAAAGATTTGATGAACGCATCTTATGAAACTCGGTTGGTGTTTTCACATTGTGATTTGTGCTCGGCCAATGTATTGTATGATCATAAAACACAGAAAATAAATATAATCGATTTTACTGATGCCGGAACAACATTTCTGCATGATGATATGATAAACACATATGCGCGCGATTTAAGTGTTGTTAACCCGGTTCGTGCCCGATATTTAAAGTATCGTGATAGATATTATTTACCAACGGATTTTACAGATGATGCACGGTGGCAAAAAATAGTGCAATATAACAACGCAATGAGTGTTTTGGAACAAATGGATGAGTATTTGATGGACTTTCAATACCTGAATCTGGAAGAACGCAATGGTGTATTAAAACTGGTAAAGAAACAGGTTAACAAGTTACAGGTTTTGGGAAAAATTCAACATGCCCAGGATTTGATGAACAATCAAATTCCAAAATTGTGTCAAAATATGCGCTAGTGTTGGTGGCAAAAATCAAATTTTTCCAAAAATCGGGTTGCAGGTGGATTTTTTTTGGTATAAACTGCCGTTAATCAATATAAAAAAAGGAAAGCGGTATGTTGAAAAAAATTCTGATTTTGTTTGCGCTGGGGGTGCCGGTCGTGGCGACTACAGTATATGCGGCCGAAAAAAATAAAAAAGAAGAGCCGATTGAACACCTTAGCGATGAACAGATTTATGACGAATTGAAAAAATTGGCGTTGGTGTTCGAAGTATCGCGTGATAACTTTGTAGAAGAGGCCGATGAACGCAAGATGCTTGAGGCCGCAATGAATGGAATGCTGTCGGCGCTGGACCCACATTCTTCGTATCTGAACAAAGACGATTTCAAAGATTTTAATGATAAATCCAGTGGTGAATTCGGTGGGCTGGGGATTCAAATCACTTCTGACCGTGGTGCGGTGCGGGTGATTTCGCCAATTGACGATACACCGGCAGAAAAGGCGGGAATCAAGGCCGGCGATTATATTACCCACATTGATGACGAACCGGTATTCGATTTGACTTTGAACCAGGCGGTCAAAAAAATGAAAGGCAAACCCGGAACAAAAGTGAAACTGACCGTTGTTTCCGGCGACAAAGAACCGAAAACAATGACACTGAAACGCGCAATTATCAAGGTGAAGTCTGTCAAATTTGAAGAAAAACAATTGGCCGATGCCGAACCTGATGCGCCAAAAATTGGTTATATTCGTATATCGGACTTTGGGGCGACAACTGCGCGTGATTTGCGTGAAGCAATCAAAGATTTGGAAAAAAAGAAAGTGATTGGTTATGTTTTGGATGTGCGAAACAATCCGGGTGGATATTTAACTGCGGCAATTGATGTGTCTGATGCGTTCTTGGACGGCGGGGAAATCGTTTCAACACGCGGTAAAAACAAAACCGATATAGACAGAAGTTTCGCCAAACCCGGCGATTTAACAGGTGGTAAACCGTTGGTCGTTCTTATTAACCATGGGTCGGCATCGGCATCTGAAATTGTTGCCGGCGCGATTCAAGATAACAAGCGCGGTGTTATTATGGGGTCGCAAAGTTTCGGCAAGGGCAGCGTGCAACAGCAAAAACCCCTGGGCGATGGGACGGCGATTCATATAACAATTGCGCGGTATTATACGCCCAGTGGGACTTCGATTCAAAACACTGGAATTACACCGGATGTCGAAGTTCTGCAGAGTAAGGTCGAAGCGATAGAAAAACGCGAAAGCACATATTCCGAGGCGTCTTTCCGTAATTCTTTGAAGAATGACGCGGCCGAGAAAAAAGCCAAAGCCAAAGAAAAATCTGACAAGAAAGATGATGATGAAGACGAAGAAAATTTAACCGATGCGGAAAAAGACGCCCGCGACTATCAGTTGCAACGCGGTATGGAAATGGTTATCGCGCTGTCAAAATTGGCTGAACCAATTAAAACCGAAGAAGAA
>CACZUL010000074.1:2371-2876 GCA_902784285.1 uncultured Pseudomonadota bacterium
GTGTTAGTGGTTAGTGCGGGCGTCATCGACGCCCGTATATTTTGATTTTTAATCCCTTGCCTTTATTTTTATTTGGGGGTATGATTGGGCAATATAAAAAATACAAAGGAAACGGATTATGGCAAATTTAATTGTTGATGGTAATTGGGCGGCGGCAGATGTCGCGTATCGTTGTGTCGACTTTGCGGCGATTTATCCCATCACCCCAAGCAGTACTATGGGTGAATTGGCGGACGAATGGTCGTTCCAGCATAAGAAAAATATTTGGGGCACGGTGCCACAAATAATCGAAATGGAATCCGAAGGTGGGGCGGCCGGTGCGATGCACGGCGCGTTGCAAATGGGCGCATTGGCAACAACATTTACCGCGTCCCAGGGTTTATTGTTGATGATTCCAAATATGTATAAAATTGCCGGTGAACAAACACCGTTTGTTATGCATGTTGCGGCGCGTGCGTTGGCAACACACGCATTGTCAATCTTTGGCGACCACAGCGATGTTATG
>CACZUL010000075.1 GCA_902784285.1 uncultured Pseudomonadota bacterium
CATCCGGCATTTAATAACATTTGAACACCAAACAGAACGTATGCGCACATTTTACTTGTCTTTTTGCTCACGGTACAAATTATCAAATATAACGCCCATCCAAGTAAGAAATATAAAATTGTCCACGCAACACTGAACATCCACCCCGGCGGGGTCAATCCGGTTTTAACCAACCCGTTATACCACACATGCGACATACCGTGTGGTGTAAAGAACACTCCAAATATTCCCGGCGCAAAAGAAATTAACATTGCGATTATGAACCACATCCATTTTTTCATATTTTACTCCCTTGGTTTTAACACATGAAAATTATATCACACCCGCCTCACCCATAACATAGGAACGAATACGTATAATTGGCCGGTCCGTCCCGGCGCCATGCCTGCGCCCGGTGTTAGAGATTAGTAAAACCGGATGCGTACGCATCCGGTTTAAATTCCTGGCACGCCCGGCAGGACTCGAACCTGCAATCCACAGATTAGAAATCTGTTGCATTATCCATTGTGCTACGGGCGCACATATCAACATTATAACCAATTTTTTCCAAAAAACAAGGGAATCAAAATAAACACAAAAAAACGCCCAAACGGACGTTTTCAACTTAAAACAAAGGTGTAAACAATGCGTAGTTTTTCTACTTGGTTCTAACAACCAAATATTTATCTTTATCAAGTGTTAGAAACTCAAAATGTTTATCCTTGTCTTCTGCGGCTTTAGACATAACAGACAAAGGAATTTTGGAAGCATCCATCACTTTTGATTCCAACGGTGCAATTTGATTTAAAAATTTTTTACATTCCAAAATCGGCAAAGCGGCATTTTTATTATTGACCTTTATGCGATTGTCTTCTTGGTCCAACAAATCAATAATCAAATCGCCATAATCAACACCGTACAAATCAAAAACTTTTTTGATTTGTTTCACCATGTCATTATTGGAATACAGTCCCCATACGTAAATCAAATTCGGAACGACTTCTATCCACATAGTATCAGCATAGTTTTCAATTTCCCTTTGATTGAAAGGTGCCGTTGAAATATCTATACCATTTAGACTGCCATTAACCACGGTTTTTTGTTTTCCGGTCGCATCAAAAATCTCTTTTGTCAGCGGCCTGAACAATAAATCGTTTTCGGACAGCATTTTAAAAATAAAATCGTTCAACACATTCGGTTTTTGCGCATGCAACGCGCCAAGCACTTGTTTAAACATATCTCTAAAACTTTCGGCATGGCCAGAAAATTTCGTATGTTTTAAACTCCATTCACACCGCTTGGCATATTTCCAATCATGATCTGATGCCAGTGTCAAATTATCACATTCATCTTCAAAAAACTCTTTCAATGAAACTCCGTCTTTTTTATTTTCCTTACGATTATGTTCCAAAATTTCCTGAAAACGATTTTTTTTAATTTCGATGCCATATTTTTTCTCAAAAAAATTGTTATACAAATTCATTAAAGACTCCTTACATAAACTGAAATTAGTATCACGGGTAAAGAAATCGTACGGCGTGGCATCTGGACATTTGGATTCTGGATATTTACTTTGCAAATGAACTGCAAGACCACCCAAAGACCAAACTTTATCATTGTATACAAGTTTATTTGATTTAACACTGATAAGCATTATTTCACCATCGCCCCCACAAAGAACATCACCCGTATTTGGATTTATAAAACACAAACTTTCCCCTAGTCCAAAACCCAATTCAAACAAACAAGGTACTGGAAAGGTTCGTTTTTCACCATCTGTGGTAACAACTTCAATATTTTGAGAATCAGATTCAGTCTTCAAATATATGACGATATTTTCGTCTTCAAAAGATTTTTTCATTTTTACTCCTTAGAGTTCAACGGCCAACTAGCCTACGGTTAAACTTCACACATCTTAATGAGTGACATATCTAAAATAACATTAGTTATCCCGTTATGCGGTGCGCATAATAATACTTTTAAAATAACTGTCAATAAAAAAAATTTAAAAAAAACAAGGGGCGGGTTTGCCACGCCCTTGCATTACACTAACCACTAACACTATTTCTTAACATGCACGTCCATTTGCGGAAATGGAAAGTGTATTTTCTTTTTCGGCAATTTGTTATAAAATTGTTCCATCATATCGCCACGACTTGGCAACATATCGGCCGATTTTGTCCAATAACGAACACCCAACACAACCGCACTGTCCGCCAAATCCGCCACAAAGACAACTGGGGCCGGATCTTTTAATACGCGTTTATCAGATTTAATTATTGCCAATATTTCTTTGCGCGCGGTATCAATATTATCGCCATACGAAATTGCAATAGACAAATCTGCGCGCCGA
>CACZUL010000076.1 GCA_902784285.1 uncultured Pseudomonadota bacterium
ACCTATCGGAAGTGATGAATATGAGGTAGGTAAAGTGATTTCTGTGGGACCAAAAGCAGAAGGAATTAATGAAGGCGATACTGTCTATGTTTATCCTAATGCTGGTAAGATTTTTCATCATCAGGGACAGGAATTTAAGGTTATTTCAACTAGTGAAATTATTGTAATTATTTAAAGAAGTATGAGTAAAAGTGTAACAACCGTTAAGAGTGGATTAGAGATCCAGAATGAGATTATTGAAGGAGTTCGTACAGTAGCTAATGCAGTAGGTATTACTTTAGGCCCTGCAGGTAAGTGCGTAGCTATTCAAGGGGGATTCGAAGGAGCTATTCCTGAAGTTACTAGGGATGGAGCAACAGTAGCTAAATCAATTCGACTTAAAAACGAAATTCAAAATATTGGTGCTCAGCTAGTAAGAAAAGCTGCTGAATCAACCGAAGAACAAGTAGGTGATAGCACAAGTAGTACATGCGTTCTTATTCGAGAATTATGTGAAAAGGGACGTAAGGCTGCCCAGACCGGTTCAAATATGGCGTCGGAAATTCGCAATTTGCAATCTTCACGTATCGCGACGATAAAAACGCGCGACAATACAAAATTGGACCCGGCCGCCATTGCCGATGCCAAAGATCGTTTAGAACAAACGGCGGCGTTGAATAAATCTTGCCAAGAACAATACAATGATTGTATGGATCAATTCTGTGCCGTTATTGACGCAAACCAAAAACGTTGTTCTTGTTCATCTAATTTGTCCAAGTATGCCAAGGTTGAAAAGGCGGTAAAAGATGCCAACGCCGAATTAAATTCGGTTGCACAAAATATTCGATATGTCGGTTTGTCTGCGGATGAAATATCGGCAATTATGTCCGCGACCGAGGCCGAAGAGGCGATGACCGGCAAAACCGATACAACCGAAAATCGCACTTTGTTGGCACAAATCGAACAAATGATAAAGGATCCCACAACGACATCGTCTTCTTCGTTTTCGACCGATTCATTTGGTTTGTTGGATATAGATTTGGATTTTTCGTCTTCGGAATTAAACGATTTGTTCACTTTGGATTTTCTGACAAATGGTAACAGCACATTTTCAAACCTGCGTGGTGCGGATTTGTATAATGCCGCAAAAAAGCGTTGCAACACCATCATAACCCAATGCAAAGAGGTTGGTGCCACGGCGCAACAAATCACCGGGAATTATGATTTGGCGATTGATAAAGATTGTATCGCATATGAACAGGGCCTGACCAAGATGAACGAAACATTGGTGTCCAATGTTCGCAGTGCCACGCGTATGTTGCAAAAGGCGCGTCTTGCGGTGTTGCAAAACCAAAACACGTACGATGCGCGCGGTTGTGTTAGTGCACTGGAAACATGTATGACCGATGAAATGGTTTGCGGTGAAGATTATAAAAAATGCCTTGACCCGACCAAGAAATTCATTGATGAAAATGGTAATGTTGTGTTGGGTAAAAATGTAAATTATATCCAATTGTTTATGACTAAATATAGCAACGCCGGTGTTGACCGCACATATTTGTCGTCTGCATATAACACGGGAATATCGGACGCCGATTGTGCGGGTCGGTATAACGATGGGCGTTGTGTTGTAAAATACTTGTTGACCAAAATTGGCACGGCACGAAAGGCGACCGATGAAGGTCTGTGTCGGCCTGTGTTGGATAAATGTCGCGCATACACATACGATACGCGCGGAAATTACAATGCATATAACGATATTGTTGTGAACTATATTCAACGTGCGATGGTTAATATCAAGGCCGCCCAGTATCAAATAGTTTCAGATTATGCATCAACGTGTTTAAGTGATATCGCCACATGTTATAATAACCAGGTTTCACAATTGACATCTTGGTCGGCAACCGCGGCGGCATCCAGTGTTTACAACATTATGCGTGGTGCGTGCCGCAATGTTGCGTTGACATGCGGATATGCGGTATTCGCCGCCGATCAAACCAGTTGCCCAACCGGCGACAACACCGCCGATCAAAACAGCTGTATAGAAAGTATTTCCGAAATATTCTATCAATCGTTATTGTGCCCGGATAATTCGGTGTATGTTGGTGGAAATCATACGATATCTGCAAATAACACTGTGGGTGGATATGTGAATCCTTTGTGTCAATGTAAAGATGACTTTACGGTGTTTAATGGTTCGTGCCTGGCGGTATGTGATAACGGCGGTATATACCTGATTCAGAATATATTGCCACCGCAACCAGTGGCACACCAAATGCAATACGTTACTATAACTATCAATGCGTGTGTAACGATGGGGCTGAGGATAATCCGTTCTTTGTGCTTAATAATCGTTCGTGTGCCCAATGTCCGGACGGTTCAACCTATAACACAAATTACCCAACATCTGGGGCGCGTTGCAACTGTACTAACCCTGCGGCGCCATATTATTGCGCGACGAATAATCGTTGTTTGGCAAGTTCGGGTGCGTGCCCTGTTCCAATTGGTGGTGGTGGTACCGCGAATGAACAAACAAACGTCAATGACAGATAAAATTGTCCATTTGTTGGTGTTGGAAATTTTATAAATCCGGAATTATTACCTTTTCTGTGAATTTGTGTCCGGCATGAATTTCACAAATTCACTCATCGTTGTTCCTGTGGCATTTAATACTTTGGCAATGCTGTATGTAGATGGCCAACGCGGTTGGCCATATTTACTGAACCGTTTACTTTTATTAAATGTTGTTGCGTCCAGACCTGCAAACTTGGCCAATCCTGAACAAGACATATTTTTTGAAGCCGCCAATTTAACAATTGCCCGCCACAGTTCATCGTGTGTCATACTTATTCCCC
>CACZUL010000077.1 GCA_902784285.1 uncultured Pseudomonadota bacterium
GGTATTACAATTACACGCACACTGCGCAGTGTTACCGAACAATATGTGTTGTCGCGCGAAAGAATCAATTCGCCAGAAATCAACGCATGGCGCCGTATGCCGGGTCGTGAAGAATTGATGGATACATTTTCGGCGCCAACAACATTAACCGTCAAATCTAAATCTCAAAAGATTTGGGGTGCGTTCAATCTGTTGAATACCGCATTTGAATATGCGAAAAATGGATTAAAGATTCAACGGTACAAAGGTTTGGGTGAAATGAACGCCGAACAATTATGGGAAACAACAATGGACCCGAATCATCGTTCATTGTTCCAGGTTACTGTGAACGATGCGAGTCAGGCGGATGCGGTTGTGTCTATGTTGATGGGGGATGTTGTAGAACCACGGCGCGACTTTATTGTTGATAATGCATTGGATGCAAATCTGGATGTGTAAAACAATATAAAAGGAAAAAAATGAAAAAAAATAAATACACAATTGATGAAGATGGTGTGATTCATCGTGATGGCAATAGTGCACCTGTTTTTAAAAATGCAACAGAAGATTTGTTGTATGAAGAATACAATAAATTGGTGTATGATTTGTCACATCCAGAACGTTTTTCACCAGAAGAATACAAACAAAAACAGAAAAGACGCGCAGAGATAGAGCAAAGCGGGTATGATTTTGTTAAAAGTGATTTTAATCCGGCTATGTTTGCGACGGGAAATTCTTTGGGTGGTATTTCGCCAGATTTAGTTGCAAAATTTAAGCAAAGAAATTCCGGTAAAAAATAGTATGTTTGATGCAAAATGGTTCTTTGATTTAGAAAAACAAATACGGGATTTGGGCGCGGCATCTGACGCCCAATCTTTTGATGAAATTCGTGATAATTTGGCGCATCCGCGCACTTTTTCGCCGGACGAGTTTGCAGCCATGTGTGCCTATGTTATTTTGGCGGGCGGGTTTTCACAAAAAACTGCAAAGCGTATTCATGCCGATATTATGGAATATATTTATAAAAATGGTGCGGATTTTGATGCGCTGATTCAAATGTTTCATAATAAAAATAAGATAAATGCAATTTGTAAAATTTGGAATAATCGCGTCGCGCTGTGCGATGGTTTTTATAAATGTGTGGCGGATTCTGAAAAATTGAATTATCTGGCGCAATTGCCCCATATTGGAAAAATTACGGCGAATCATTTGGCACGAAATTTGGGTGTGGATGTGGTAAAATATGATGTTTGGATTCGGCGCCTGGGGGCGCGATACGCCGGAATCCGCTGTATGGACGAATTAACACCGGAAATTAAAAATGCCTGTGATGATATGTTTGCGCACATGGTTGCGGTTACGGGGCTTCCGCGCGGGTATATAGATGTGGTTCTATGGAAATCCGCACAAATAGGTTTGATAAAGTTATAGGTGGGTAAAATGGATGTAAAAATTGAAGATTCTTGGAAACGGGTTTTGGCCGACGAATTTGATAAAGATTACTTTATAAAACTGACCGATTTTGTGCGCGGTGAATATTTGGCGGGTAAAAAAATTTATCCGGCGGCAAAAAATATTTTTAATGCTTTTAACCTGTGCCCATTTGATTCTGTGCGTGTTGTGATTATTGGCCAAGACCCATATCATGAACCCGGCCAGGCGCATGGTTTATGTTTTTCTGTGCCGGACGGAATTACACCGCCACCATCGTTGGTAAATATTTATAAAGAAATTGAATCAGATTTGGGGCGGCCAAGCCCGACACACGGCGATTTGACATCTTGGGCCGGGCAGGGCGTATTATTGTTGAATTCTACATTGACCGTTGCGGCGCATTTGGCGGCATCACATGCAGGCCACGGTTGGGAACAATTTACCGATGCAGTAATTCGCGCATTGGCCACGCGACGCGAAAATATAGTTTATATGCTGTGGGGTTCGTACGCGCAAAGAAAGGCAGAATTTGTTGATGGAACACGTAATTTGATTTTGAAAAGTGTTCATCCATCGCCACTTTCGGCACACAGGGGGTTCTTTGGAAATCATCACTTTTCCCGTGCAAATGAATATATTGTCCAACACGGCGGACAACCAATTCAGTGGTAA
>CACZUL010000078.1 GCA_902784285.1 uncultured Pseudomonadota bacterium
TCGTTTTATTTTGCTAAAACGCCCCACGAGGATTGCGCAAGAGTGTCAACGGCACGACAGTGCCGTTTGAAAACGAAGTTTTCGTGGGCATCGGCCCACCAAGACACGCATGGCGAAAACGAAAATACACAATTAGAAAAATCATAAAAACGGAGTTTTTGTCCCCACGAGTTTTTATAGATTTTTATTATTGTGTATTGAGGGAGCGGTGGGGCTGCCAAAAATCAAAACACCGCACGAAGCGGTGTTTTTTGTTGGTTTTGCAATACTTGCACGAGTTCGTAAGTTGGGTGGTAAAAACTAACCCTGTTTCACACATTTACGAACTTTTATGATATAATGAAAATAATATAGAGGATGATATGTCATTTTGTAAACTTGAAATATTTATACCAAAATCTCATTTGAAACAATTACAAGTTGCTTTACAACGTGTAGATGCGGGGCATATTGGCAATTATGACTCTTGTTTATCTTATAGCAATGTAATTGGTGTTTGGCGACCAATAGATAACGCAAAACCTTATATCGGAAAATTGAACCAGATATGTGAAGAACCAGAAGTAAAAGTAGAAGTTATGATATTGTCAGATAATCTGGAACAAACTTTATCTGCGATAAAAGCAATACATCCATATGAAGTGCCTGTTATAAATATTATCCCCTTGTTAAACACTTTTTGATACTTCTACCAGACCGCACAAAATTGATTTCATGTTCGTTGAATGTTGACTTTTTTCCTAAGGAAAAGTAGCATTGCTTCATGGAAATTCGCAGGAATATACTTTTATTCAAATTATATTACCTATTTGCCGGTATGTGGCCACTATCGGTTTTGGCTATCGTGTTTTTTCAGCGAATAACAGGATCATATGCTTTTGCACTGGGGGTGTTTTCAATCGTAAGTATAGTGCAAAGTATTGCTGAAGTTCCAACTGGTATCATTTCTGATAAAATAGGGCGCAGAAAAACTATGGTTACATCTGCTGTGTTGGAAGTATCGATGTCGTTGATATTCGCATTGGCAGGAACATTTGGTTATAAATATTTATTGATTATCGGGGCTGTGGTATGGGCTTTTGCAGAGGCATTTGCGTCCGGAACCGATGATGCATTAATGTACGAAACAATGGAGGAATTACGCAAATCTGATAAATATGATATACTGTATGCACGAAGCAAAACCTTTGGACAGATTGGTTTGGGAATTGGGGCTCTTGTTGCGGCAATTGTTACATATTTTTATTCTTTAACTGTGTTAGCATGGGTTTGTGCTATTATAGATATTATTCCGATTTTCATTTGCCTACGTTTTATAGAACCCAAAAAACATACTGGGGAAGATACCACATCGTTCAAATACTTTGTTGCCGCAATTCGTGCATTTATACAGAATAAAAAATTACGAATATTGGCAACAATACAAATGTTAAGCCACGGTATAAGTATGACCGGACACAGGTTTGAAGGTGCATATTTTAATATGCTGATACCGACATGGGCGGTTAATGTAGCACGCATAATAAAACAAACTTGTGGTGCAATCAGTTTTCATGTTGCCCCATATTTTCGCAGATTTGGTTTTTATCAAATCTTAGTTGCATCTACAATCGGGATGACCTTTATAAAAACGACAGCTGTTATATTGAATAATTTTGCAACCCCATTTATACAATCATGTGTAAATATATTCTATGGAACTGCATCTACGGCGGAATCGGCATTGTTACAGCAAGAATTATCATCAAAACAGCGCGCAACAATGGGTTCTATTGTTTCTTTGTTTGGTGGAATATTGGCAGCGGTGATTTATTGGGTGGTCGGTTTTGTCGCAGATCAAACATCTGTCTTATTCGCGATCGTTATGTTGATTGTATGTAACCTGTTTATAAGCGGTGGTTATTATTGGATGTTAAAGAAATATAAAAAGTAAACGTTTGATAAAAAGACACCGCATAAAGCGGTGTTTTTTCATTTATTTGTTTTTTGTTTTTTGCCGAACAATTCTTGGCGACGGGCCTCGCATGCCTCCTCAAATTTTTTATAATCTTCCGGTTTCATGAAAAATTTAAAATCTTCGG
>CACZUL010000079.1 GCA_902784285.1 uncultured Pseudomonadota bacterium
TTCCCCAACCGCCCTGTTGCGGTGCGGCATTAACAGAATTTACAGTATCAACGACTTGAACTTCTTCCATAATGTTTTCTCCTTTTTATTATTTATGGGCTCAGAATAGAAAAAAAAGCCCAAAAAGTAAAGGGAAAAGTGGAAAGTGGTTAGTGTTAGTGGTTAACGTTAGCGGTTAGTAAAAAAATACCCAAACGAGCGTTTTTAATTTCCAGATGGAACATAAATATTACCATACGGTTGATACGATGTGGCGGTTGTTCCTTCTTCTAATTGAATTGTGTCCAACATGCTTACGTGCCCCGGGGTTATAAGGTATTTTATATTGTTGTTATCTGGAACGGTAAATGTGCGTATATTGCGACCAGCGTTGGTAAAGCCATCGATTACAATAAAATTTTCATCCAGAAAGAAAAATGATGGGTTTGCCATGGTGTATTGTGAGTCGCTATAGTTCGAAATGGTATATGTATGATTTGGTTGAATGGTGATAGGGCCACTTATTAACTGTTCGCTGGATGTGACGTAAGGAAACATAGAATAGAAATTTTGACCTATTTTATCGGTTGTAAATTTTAGCCATTTGCCCCTTATTATCCTGGAATCGTCTTTATTAAACAAATTCGGGCTGCGTTTTGCGGTTTCGCCGAATACATCCATCAACCAACAATCTGTTGGGTCATTGGGGTTGTATTCAACACATTGAAATTCGCTGTCTATGGCGTTTTGAACGGCGGTGTTCATTGTAACCGGTTAAAACCTGGGTTACCCCATTATTTGCAGCAATTTTATCCTGTTTTTGTGTAATTTCGGAATCAACATAACTTTTTGATGTCGGAATATTTTCACCAACCGCAAATGCCGGGCAAAAGGCCAACGCACCAACAATTGAAATTAAAATCTTACGCATACTTTCCCACCTTTATGGACATTTTAGTAAAAATCGGGCCGGAAAATCAATACAAAAAAAAAAAAAAAAAAAAACGTAAAATTTGTCAAACAGGCCATTTTTTATCAAAAATGCATATTTTCCCGATTCGGTGTGGGGGTGGTATTTGGAATAATCCCGCATTTATGTCGTCATCCCGTTGTAAAACGGGATCTTGTCAGTATCGTTGTGAATTGAAGAGATCCCGGCCTGCGCCGGGATGACGATACTCATCAATCACTATCTTTCAAACCAATCGTCCATTTCGCCCAGGGAAATAAATTTATAAACGGGACGACCGTGATTACACTCGCCACCGTGTTCGGTCCGTTCTATATCACGCAACAGTGCGTCCATTTGTTCCATATTTAACTTTTGCCCGGCACGCACAGAATGATGGCACGCATGATTTGCCAATTTTAAATGCAGTTTTTCTCCCAACCGTGCAGAATGGCCGTATGCGCGAACTTCATCGGCAATATCATGTAAAACACTTTCCCAATTTAAATCCCAATCTGCCGGTTTTTCAAAAATTGCAATTGCATCATCCCCAAACGCATCCAGAACCAAACCAGATTTTTTCATTTCATCGGCAATAGATAAAATCGCCATCACATCTTCGGCACGCATACGAACAACAATCGGTGTTAACAGCGGCTGCGATTTTATCGCACCACGCCGCATCTTTTCGTATGTTATGCGTTCGTGCGCGGCGTGTTGGTCAACGACAACCAAACTGTCCGCCGTCGCCGCCAAAATATATTTATTTGCAATTTGCCCAATCACACGACCCAACGGATGCGTATCAAATATATCATTTTGAACCGGATTTACCGATTCGGTTTTCACAATATCTGGTTTAACAAAGTCCGGATTTTCAACCGGCAAAAATGTGTCATTTCTTACTATGTTTGGTTGAAATACCCGCGCCCCAGAATAATGGTTTTCAACATTTTTCGGCGTAACAATCGGCCCCGTAAAGACCATTTTTTCATCCGTATTTACATCCGCCGTTTGAACCATAGTCGTCGCCAACACATCACGCAACGCCTTGATAATAAACGCACGCACATGATTCGGTTCCAAAAAATGCACATCTGTTTTTGTTGGCGAAACATTAACATCTACATTGGCCGGTGGTATAGTAAGATACAGCGCACACAGCGGAAATTCCCGCGCATGCATGACATCCATATATGCCGCACGCAACGCACTTACCAAAACTTTATCTTTGACCGGCCGTCCATTTACGAACAAAAATTCATCAACCGAAGATGCGCGCCGCAACGTTGGGTGGGAAATATACCCCGTCAATTTCATACCACTTATTGAACCAGATTCCGAAGACACTGGCAACATTTGCCCGCGCACATCTTCGCCCATAACGGCGATTACGCGTTCCATTAACGGTTGATTTTTTGGAAAACGCCATTTGTTATTTAACACAAAACCAACATCTGTTCGTGCCATGGCAAGTCGTTTAACAACATCCAACACCGACATCATTTCCGCCCTATCGCTGCGCAGAAATTTCAAACGCGCCGGTGTATTTGCAAACAAATTTTGGACACGAATTCTGGTGCCGCTTTGCCAATCAGACGGCCGTATATCGCCCGTTTTACAATTTAATTGCCACCCATTGGAATCCGTACCATTACATGTATCAATCGTCATATCAGATACAGATGCGATTGACGGTAACGCCTCGCCCCGGAAACCCATATAATTTATGTTCAATAAATCATCATCGGGTAATTTTGAAGTGGCATGCCTTTGAATAGATTTTTCCAAATCATCCCGCGACATACCCGAACCATTGTCTATTCGACAACATCTATGATAATTTGATCCGCCCCCGCATCCAGCGCATTTTCAACCGTTTCTTTGACAACACTTGCACCATTTTCCACCACTTCGCCGGCGGCAATTTGGTTAACCAGGTAATCAGGCAGTAAACGAATTGACACGAAAATTCCTATTCTTTGAATTTGACTTCTAATATTTCATATTCGCGTTCACCAGACGGCAACCGCACAACACATGTATCACCAACACAACGCCCAATCAATGCGCGACCAACCGGCGAAGTACATGATATAACCTGTTTACCATCCGATTCTACATCCGACAGAATTCGGCATTGCATACGATGACCGTCTTCATCTTCACACACAACACGCGCACCAAATACCACACGGTCCCCGGACAAATTATCCACATCTATCACCGCCGCATTATTTATAAAGTTTTCAATATATTGTATGCGTTTATCTATCTCGCGCTGCTTTTCACGGGCGGCACTGTAATCGGCGTTTTCAGACAAATCGCCCAATGAACGCGCCCACTGAACAACCTTTAATATTTCCGGTCTATCTACTTCTTGTAATTGTTTCAATTCTTTGACCAAGGCCTCAAAGCCTTGCTTTGAAATCGGTTTCTTGTCCATTTTTATACTTCCTTGTTAT
>CACZUL010000080.1 GCA_902784285.1 uncultured Pseudomonadota bacterium
GTCTCGATTTACAAGGTCAAGAATCCAATCGTTTGAAAACAACATTGATTGGTGCGGGAACTGGCGCAGCCGTTGGTGGAACCGCAACTGCGATTACGGCATTTGTTGAACGCAACAACATTAATTGCCGTGTTGCCGATGGTTTGGCCAAGGTTGGATTTAACAAATCCTATACAATCGATCGTCTGCGTGATTTCTATGTAAAGTGGGCATTAAAGTTGCCACAGACAATCGCGCCAACATCGGTCGTTACGAATTGCGACAACTGGCAATTGACCTGCGCTCTGTTCACAGACCTGGATGAATGCGCATCGGTTCAGTTCAACTATCGTCCGGGCAATTTGTCCAGCACGACCTTGGTTCAAAATCCGTGTCGCGCATCTGGCAGTGCCTGTATAGCGAATTTGCCTGTGGCACAATCGTACGGTGTGTGCCAGGTAACACCAGATAACCCAGACACACCATCGGATGATTATCCAAATGTGGCAAATTGCAATGAATGGAATGATGCATGCCAAGTATATAACAATGATCCAAGCAAATGCGGCACAGCCAAAGTTATATACACGCCGGCATCGATGTTGGTATCTGTCGCATGCAAATATCACACTCGTATAAATGAATGCCGTCCAAGTGCGGCCAAGGTAAAGAAATATATGGACCCGGTGGATTGCCCGTTCCGTATAGATTAACAAGATTGGCTTGGTGTCCCTCTGAAACCGTCCCGTGTGGACGGTTTTTTATTTTTCCTTTGCATCGTGCCTCCAACAAAAAAGATGATGGATTAAGATTTACAAATTAAACCTAACAAATTAATCACTAACACTTTTTTATTTTTGTTCTTGGTAAACCCATCCTTTTGTGATAAAATTACATAGATAATAGGGGAGTTTTGGATGAAGAAAATTCTGTTAATATTGGCATTTTTAATTACTGGATTCGGCGCCGATGCGGCAACAAGGCCGGCACCACGTGGCCGCGCACAATACGGTCAAGCAGCCGCGACATCAAACGCAACTAATACTGCAACTAATACAACGATACCTTCTTCCCAAATGCAATCACGTTCTGCGCGGACAACTGCCGCACGCACTGCAACCCCAACAAGATCTGATAAAAATGTAACCCGTGATCGCGCCGCCACCGCCCCGGCCTCCTCTGGTGTTGTATCACGTGCCGCAAAGCAAAGTGTAATCAGCACCGGAACCAAGGTTACCGCCGCCGCGCAAAACACTGTTGTTGATGAAAAATGCTGGAACGGATTTATGGGCTGTATGGATTCCTTCTGTATGTTAGATAACGCAAACGGTGGCAGATGTATCTGCAGCGATAAAAACGCAGAATACGACGCAATTTTGGCAGAAATTCAATCTTTGGACGAACAGAGTTATCAAATGGCAACGGTCGGTGTAGAACGCATCGAAATGGGCGACAGTGCCGATGCTGTTATGAAAAGAACCCAAGAAATAACCAAAAATATTGAAAAAGATTCTGCTCAATCTAAACGCAAATCTTTGGACTTATCGGCATGGAACTTAAATGAAATAGATTTTGATGCCGATGCCGAAGACATATTCTCGCTATCGTCTGATGGTGTATCTTTAAAGAATAAAACTGGTGATGCGTTGTATCGTGCGGCGGCAAAACTTTGCAACGCACAAATTCCGGAATGCAAATCTCAATCGACTATGATGGAATTGATGTATCAACAACGCCGATTGCACCGCGTACGAAAACAGTTTGCGCCAACAACGCACGCAAAGTGCACAAAAATTGGCGGCGGCGCAAAGTGCAATGCGCGAAGCCGCATTGGAACAATATCGCAATGCAAACAAATATGATTTGGGGCAATGCACGGTTCAATTCAAACAATGTATGCAAACAACCGCCGGATGCGGAGACGATTTTTCCGGTTGCGTAGGCTCAATCCAAGAAGTTACAACCGGTGTCAAATTTGATAACCTGAAAACAAAAAAGATAAAAGGAACTTCTTCCACTATTACTATTGCGCAATCAACATACGATATTTTGGAAGCCAAGAAAGAATTATGTATGACCGTTACCCAGGAATGCGTTAATGTTCGTAACCAGGTTTGGGATACATTTATTCGCGAAGTTGCACCACAAGTTAAATCCGCGGAATTGATGGCGGAATCGGATATGCGAACATCATGTATTTCAAACATTGCCACATGTTTCCAAAAGGCATGCAAAGATAATATCGATCCAAATGACCCAGATGGTTCATACGATATGTGTTTAACTCGCCCAGAAATGGTGCGTGATGTGTGTAAAATTCAGGTTACACCATGCGAAAATTCAATTCCAAACATTATGGATTATGTTACCGCACGTTTGGCATCTATGCGTGTAGATTCATGTACCAAGGAATTTAAGGAATGTTTAACATCCGAAGACCGTTGCGGTGCGGATTACACACAATGTGTCGGTTTGGATACAGACACAATTGTTAAAATGTGCCCAGCAGATAAATTGC
>CACZUL010000081.1 GCA_902784285.1 uncultured Pseudomonadota bacterium
ATTTCGCCCGCCGTCATTTCGGCGTTTACTTTCAAATCTTTGGTTTCTTCTGCCATACCTGCCCCTTTCGTTATAATTATGTCCATATCATAGACCATATATTTCTATGCGCAACCCCAAAATTGCAAAATTTCGTTCCTAACGGCATCAACATCAGTTAACCTGTTGATTTTAATACGAAATTCCGCTGAATTCGGCACCCCAGACGAATACCACGCCAAATGTTTTCTGAACATAGGCACCGCGGTTTGCGCCCCATAGTATTCAATCATCAAATCCAAATTCCGTAACGCCACCCGCCCAATATTACTGGGCACGGTCCCGGTTCCCAAGATTTCGCCGAAAATCCATGGCCGCCCCAACATTGCGCGCCCAATCATCGCACCGGCATAGCCCAAATCTAACACAGAATCCACATCTGCGCGTGTTTTTAAATCTCCGTTTGCGACAATTGGGATTGGCATATTTTCTATTTTGGGATGAACCGCCGCACCGGCATATCCCGCCGCGCGTGTCCGCCCGTGCAGTGTGGCCCAAGACGCGCCGTTATCGGCGGCAATATGAATTAAATCCGCCCAATCCATACTATCGCCGTCCCACCCAAGGCGCGTTTTAATCGACACCGGAATATTCACCGCACGCACAACCGCGTTTATAATTCGCCCCGCCAAAGCATGATCCCGCATAAGAAACGCGCCGGCGTTCGCACGTGTTGCAACCTTTGGCACCGGACAGCCCATATTTATATCTATCCATGTTGCCCCGGCATCCGCCAAAATCTTTGCTGCATCCGCCATTAAATCCGGCACCGCGCCAAAAATCTGTGCACCAACATTTCCTTCGGCACCATAGTTTTCAAAATTTCGCAAACAGTTTTTATGCCGCCCAACCAAAGAATGACACGAAATCATTTCGGTCACGCACGGCATTCCGGGCGCAAAGTCCCGAATAATTGTCCGAAACGGCAAATCAGAAATTCCCGCCATCGGTGCAGCAAAAATTTGATTATGTGGTATCATTTGTGATATAATGCCACGTATGAAAGACAAAATCAAAAATTTCTTTGGGTTTATGTTTATTGGTCGCGCATGGCGTGGTGGCATTCACGGCAAAGTCGGCGTATTTTTTGCGTTCTTTGCGATGTTTATGTTTATTCGCATATTCTGGGGCGATGTAAATGTTACACATTTTGTTGCGAATATTTGGCACCTGAACACCGAACGCAAAGAATTGGCCACCGAACAAACTAAGTTGAAAACGATTGACCGCCATATAAATTTACTGGAAAACTACAGCCCCGATTACGTGGAAGAACTGGGGCTGAAGTATCTTAATATCGGCGATGCCGAATTCAAGGTTCTGAAAATTTAATTCATCAACACAAAATTCCGCTTGTGTTATTTTCTGCATTTATTGTATCGTATTAAATGAATCGGATGGAAATCCGGTTTGGGCTGTCGTAGGTCCGCTTATTCGGTGCGAAGGCATCGTTATATCTGATGTTTCGGTGTTTTTGCACCGGTATGTCCCCGACATTGGTCGGGGAGCCGTTGGTTATAAAATACGGGCAACCGAAAAATCAACGGAATCAATAATAAGCTGATTTACGAACTCCCCGACCGTCATTTCCTATGGCGGTTTATTTTTCAACCAAGGGGGAAAGACATGCGAAAGTTTTTAATTTCAATTATCGGGGCATTATCAATATATTCGGCATTTGCGGCGGGTGAAAATATTCCAACATCTAAATCTTATGTTGATGCGTACCGGCACCGCCGGCGAATACGGCACCAAGGGTATTTACGATTCCACCGGTTCTTATGCCACGCAAAGTGATGCACTGATTGACGCGGTAACAATGAACACCGCGGTTCAAAACGCAATAGACAGTGAATTTCAATGTGTTGAATACGACGACCACGGCGAATGTTTATTGATGGATGTGTTTGGAACACCACCACAATCTATATTGCCAACCAGTTATACGGCATTGGAATATCTTGAATCAACAGGTACACAATATATTGATACAGGTATCGCCCCAACAAATACGACAGGATTAATGGTAAAGTTTAATAGACAAACCAATGGTGACCAGGTTGTTGTTGGGGTGTTAACTGGAAATGGTGGGGCGGGACAAATAGATGTTAATCCGTGGAATGGAACTCTGACAATGCCATTTGCTGAAAGTTATAGGTATGCTATATGTGGCCAAATGATAGATAAAATTGACTATGAAGTAAGCATCAATTATAAAAACAATCGTAAAAGGTATGTAAATGGAATAAGTGTATTGGACATTTCTAAAACATTGGTTGCGCACGATAATACTATATATATGTTTGCGGGGCATAGTGGATCTGGACCTGCAGATTGGTTTTTAAAAGGTCATATATATTACCTACAAATAACAGAAGGCACAGAATTGGTTCGTAATTTCATCCCCGCCCGGCGGAACAGCGATGGGGTGCTGGGGATGTATGATACGGTGACGAACGCGTTCTTTATAAATAACGGAACCGGCGAATTTATCGCCGGCCCAATCGTATACATT